>NZ_JBBCQL010000287.1:0-4983 GCF_037149975.1 Chryseobacterium sp. VD8
GTATAATCTTTGATTTCAAAATATCTGAAAAAACTGTTCTGAATAATATTGTGGGTATTTCCGTTGGTAAAAGCTTTTACCGTATCATAACCTTCTCCGAATAATGGCGGAAAAAGCACACAAAGCAAAGACAAAACAGCTCCGCCAAACATTGCCTTTCGGAGTCTGGACATTTTTAAGCCTTTGATAAAATGTTCAACTTTTTGGGAAATCACCACAAAATATCTTGCGTATAGACCTGTAACAATTCCTAAAATAAGATAATACGGTACATTTCTATAATTAAAAGCTTCTCTTGTATAAAACCTGAAAAGGACATCTTCCTGAAGCAGAATTCTCGACAGTAAACTTCCACAAACCGCTGCTACAACCAAAGGAATAAAGTCTGTAAACACAACTCCCGTTAAAAGAATTTCAAAAGCAAACATAATTCCTGCAATCGGTGCATTAAAAGCGGAAGCGATTCCGGCAGTGGCTCCTGCAGCAAGTAAAAGGGTTCTTTCTTTGTAGCTGAGACGATAGGTCTGCGCAAAATTGGAACCTATGGCTGCTCCGGTTACTGCAATCGGACTTTCAAGACCTGCAGAACCACCGAAGCCTACTGTTATAGCACTTTGTACAATCTGCGAATACATTTTAACGGAAGAAAGAATGCTTGAATTCTGTGCAATTTCATATAAAATTGCTCCGATCCCTTTTCTGTCCTGTCCTTTAAATATCGTTAAAACGATGCTCGTTGTTAAAACAATTCCCAAAAACGGAAAAATAATATAGAACAGAATCTGATATTCAAAATGAACTTTTGTGGTAATAAAATGGTGAATGTTATGAACAAGAGTTTTTAGAATTACTCCTGCCAAACCTGCCGAACATCCGACAATAATTCCGGACAACACCAAAAACTGATTTCTGCTGAGTCTGTTGTTTAGCCAATGTAAAATGAGTTCGTAGCTGCGCGCTTTTTCAAGTCCATACTTCTGAAAGTCTCTCTTGAACTTCAGAAAGCTCAGAAACTTTTTCCTGTTATGAATATTCACTTTTGGGAATTTTAGACCGTAACCGAATTGTTACAGTTCCGTAAAGTTATGAAATAAATCATGAAATTTAAAATTCTGTGTGAAACGCATTTTCCTTTTTAGGTCTTAAAATAAGACGGATGGAAGGATTGTTGGTAATAAATAATCTCAACCAGTTGAAAGCCAGACGCACCCTGCTTCCAAAGCTTATCAATGGAATAATATGAATAAAAAGCCACGTTAACCACGCCATAAATCCTTTGTAAGAAAACTTGGGAAGATCTACCACTGCATTAAATTTCGAAATAATTGCCATACTTCCTTTATCATTATATTTGAAAGGAGTGAGTACTTTTTCCTCTTCAATTCTTTTTAAATTTTTGCCTAAATTTCTGGCATGCTGAATCGCAACCTGAGCCAGTTGCGGATGTCCTTTCGGGAAATTTTCATCGGAGAACTGCAATGCAATATCGCCTAATGCATAGATGTTTTTCATTCCCTGAACTTTATTATAAGCATCTGCTAATATTCTTCTTCCTTTACCTAAACTCTCTGCCGGAATTCCGGGAACTTCACGACCGATAACACCTGAAGTCCAGATTAGTGTTTCTGTTTCAATGGTTTTCCCGTCTCCTAAAATTACTTTTCCATCCACATAATCTTTTACGGCTGTATTTAAAATAATTTTTACCCCTAACTTTTTAAGCTGATCGTGGGCAGCTTCCTGAGCCATCTTGCTCATCGGAGAAAGTAAAGTCGGAAGTGCATCAATTAAATAAATGTTGGAAAGGCTGAGTTTAATTTCAGGATATTCTTTTTCAGCGATATAGCTTCCCATTTCCGCAATCATTCCCGCAAGTTCCACTCCGGTAGGTCCGCCTCCTGCAATCACAATATTCTGAAGTTTCTGTGCTTCTTTGATGTTTTTATTTCTCGCAGCTTCTTCGAGGGTTAAAAGCATATAATTTCTTAAGTAAAGTGCTTCATCTATGGTTTTCATAGGAATAGAACATTTCTTTACATTTTCCATTCCGAAGAAATTGGATTCCGTTCCCAAAGCAAGAACTAGATAATCATAATGCAGATTTCCTGTATCGGTTTCAAGAATATTATTTTCATGATCCACGTTTACAAGACTTCCCATATGGAAATTTACATTTTTATAATTTGAAAGTAATTTCCTGAAAGGATAGCTGATATTCGAAGCCTCAATAAATGATGTAGCAACCTGATAAATCAATGGCGGAAAGAAGTGATAATTGTTTTTATCCACTAAAGTAATTCTGAATCTTTTATCATTAACCAAAGATTTTATAAGATTAATTCCTGCAAAACCTCCTCCTACGATTACGATGTGCTTTTTCATATGTATGTGATTGAAATGGTAACCTATTTTATTCAATAATAAAGCCAAATGCAAGGTGTGTGGTATTTATACATAAAGATTTATGATTAAATTATCAGCACGATGTTTGTATCCTTTAGAACAACCAAATTTTACAACAATATGAAAACAGATGTTTTAAAGGAAAAACACAGGCTCGGATTAGGCGGAGTAGCCATCGGAACAGCTTTTGACAAATTAACAGACGGTGAATCCTACGAAGTTCTTCAAAAAGCGTGGGATCTCGGCATACGATATTACGATACTTCACCGTGGTACGGATTAACAAAAAGTGAAAGACGATTCGGAAATTTTCTCCACGGGCAGAATAGGGAAGAGTTTGTATTATCCACGAAAGTAGGACGTTTATTTGTGGAAGTTCCGGAAGATGAAGTTCCGCCAACCATGTGGAAAGCGCCTTTAAATTATGATTTTGAACACAATTACACAGCAGATGCGATAAAAAGGTCTATTGAAGAAAGTCTTGAAAGAACACGATTGAGCCATATTGATATTGTTTATGTACATGATTTGTCGGAAGATCAGGTGGGAGACCGTTATCCCTATTTTTTAAAGCAGGCAAGAGAAGGCGCTTTTAAAGTTTTATCGGAACTGAGAGATCAAGGTGTCGTTAAAGCATGGGGAATGGGCGTTAATAAAATTGAGCCGATTCTGGATTGTCTGGATTCCGCAGATCCGGATATTTGTCTTTCTGCAACGCAATATTCTATTCTGGAACATGAAGATGCAGTCGACAGACTGCTTCCTGCGGTAAGGAAAGCAGGAGTGAAGCTGGTTTCCGGCGCAGGTTATAATTCAGGTTTTATCAATGGACGAGATCGTTACAACTATAAGGATGTAATCCCGAAAGGAATGAAAGAAAAACGTGAAAAAATTGATGAAATAGCGAAAAGATACAACACAACCATTACACACGCCGCAATGCAGTTTGTTTTGGCCGCCGATGAATTTGCCTCTATTATTCCCGGAGCAAGCAAGCCGGAACAGGTGGAAGACAATGTAAAGGCTTTGAATGAAAAGATTCCGGCAGATTTCTGGAAAGAGCTGAAATCCGAAGCACTGATCTATGAAAAAGCTCAGGTTCCTCATTAAAATAAACTCCTGCTGCCTCTCGACTGAGAGGCTTTTTTTTTAGATAAAAATTTAAAATTAATAAAAACTTAAATAAAGATTAAAGCTTAAAACATCCATAAACAGATGTGTTTTAACTAAAAATTAAGATTTATTAAAATTAAAATGATCTATCCAAATAAATCTTTTTAATTTTTTTTTAAGAAATTATTAAGCATTTTGTCATGTAATGTTATCTGTATGTTAACGCACAAGGAGTCTACTTCGGGATAATTTTGCGGTAGAATTTTGAAAGTATAAAAAATGAAAAAACTTATCTGTGCTGTAGCTTTACTCTCTTTTAGTTTAGTCTTTTCGCAGGAAACCAGTTCAAAAATTTTCGGAAGATTAAAAGGAACAACTTCCGAAATGACCATCAAAGTAATCCATGTACCGACTAACAGCAGTTTCGAAACAAAAAGTAACAAAAACGGACAGTTCAGTCTGGACAATCTTCAACCCGGAGGACCTTATACCATTGAGGTAATGGATGGCGCAAATGTGGTTTATTCCAACAGCAATGTACAGCTTTCTTTAGGAAACAATGATCTTCCGGTGGTAGAAGTGGGAAGCATAGAAAAGATTATCGATGAAGTAAAACTGACTTCCAAAAGAGCAACAGCTGCAAAATTCGGTGTCGGAATCAGTCAGGCACAGATCTCTGGACTTCCAAATATCAACAGAGGAATTCAGGATGTTACGAAGCTGATTCCCCAAAGTGCCAATAACTCCTTCAATGGAACAAATTTCCGCTACAACAACGTAACAATTGACGGTTCTATTAATAACGATGCGATCGGATTCAGCCCTTCTTTAGGCGGACAAACAGGAACTTCGGGAATGCCGGGAAGCAGCACGCGTTCGAATTCCATCAGTTTGGATGCTATTCAGGATGTGCAGGTTTACATCGCTCCTTACGATGTAAAATTAGGAAATTTTCTGGGCGGAAGTATTAATGCGGTTACCAGAAGCGGAAGCAATAATGTGGAAGGCTCTTTGTACATGTACGGAAGAAATGCAGCTATTACAGGAAATAACAGAGTGGGAGACAATTCTAAAATGCCAAGTTCTTTCGAAGATTTTATTTACGGAGGCAGAGTAGGATTACCGGTTGTGAAAGATAAACTTTTCTTATTCAGTAATATAGAATATACAAAAAGAACAGATCCTGTTTTCTATAACGCAGGAGATCAAGGAGCTCTGGTAAGTAATGATGTGGCTCAGCAAATTGCAGCTTTTGTTAAAAACAAATATGGCTTTGATGCCGGAAGTTTCAATAATTACAATAATTTTTCTGAAAGCGGAAAACTTTTCAATAAACTGGACTGGAAAATTAACGATAAACATACTTTATCCATTAAAAACAATACGGTATTTTCACAGGCTTTAAACCTTGAAAGAGACGGTGCAAACTTCCGTTTTTCGAGCATGGATTTTATTCAGAAGAATACG
>NZ_JBBCQL010000288.1:0-4962 GCF_037149975.1 Chryseobacterium sp. VD8
GTTGTCTTTCTGATGTCTGCCAATGCATTTGCACAGAATATTCCTATGGATCCTTCTGTAAAGACCGGTACACTTCCGAACGGGATGAAGTACTACATCAAAAAAAATACATTACCCGAAAAGAAAGTAGACTTCAGACTGGCAATTAATGCAGGATCTATTCTTGAGGATGAAAACCAAAGAGGACTGGCTCATTTCATGGAGCACATGAACTTCAACGGAACAAAAAACTTTCCTGATAATAAACTTGTTGATTTTCTTCAGTCAATCGGAGTAAAATTCGGACAGCACTTAAACGCTTACACCAGCTTTGATGAAACGGTTTATATGCTTCCAGTTCCTTTAGACAAGCCCGGAAATCTGGATGCAGGTCTTAAAGTGATGGAAGACTGGGCATTTAACGCCACACTTTCCGATGAGCAGATCAATAAAGAAAGAGGGGTTGTTCTTGAAGAATTAAGACTTGGTTTGGGAGCAGATAAAAGAATGTCGGATAAATACCTTCCGAAATTACTGTACAACTCTCAGTACGCCAACAGACTTCCGATCGGGAAGAAAGACGTTTTGGAAAACTTCAAACCGGATGTCATCAGACAGTTTCATAAAGACTGGTACAGACCGGATCTGATGGCAATTGTAGTGGTGGGAGACATCAATGTGGACGAAGTTGAAAAGAAAATTAAAGATAATTTCAGCAAATATAAAAATCCTTCAAAACCAAGAGAAAGAAAGAGCTTCGATCTTCCGAACCACAAGGAAACTTTGGTGGCTGTGGAAACAGATCCGGATGCTACAAGATCTATGGTACAGTTCATCATGAAAGATTCTGAAGCATATCAGCCGGATGTTACGGTAGAGCAGTACAACCAGAGTCTAGTAGAACAGCTTGCTTCCACCATGCTGAATAACAGATTAGGAGAGCTGGTAAACTCAAATAATCCTCCTTTTACGTACGGTTATGTTTATCACGGCGGAACCTATGCAAGAAGCAAAGAAGCTTTTCAGGGAATGGCAATGGTGAAAGACGGAAACCAGCTAAATGCGTTAAAAGTTCTTTTGGAAGAAACGGAAAGAGCGAAAAGATTCGGTTTCACCCAGACAGAATTAGACAGGGCAAAAGCTCAGGTAATGTCTAATATCGAAAGAACGTACAACAACAGAGACAAAACAGAAAGTGATGTTTTGGTTGATGAATATGTAAGAAACTTTCTGGAGCAGGAACCAATGCCGGGAATTGCATGGGAATATGAAGATACTAAGAAATTCTTACCTTCCGTAACGCTGGCTCAGACTAATGAAGTCATTAAAAAACTGGTAAAAGACGACAGTAGAGTAGTGGTAATCACCGGTCCTAAAAAAGACAATGTTCAGATGCCGACGGAAGCCATGGTACTGAATACTTTTGAAGGAGTAAAAATGGCAGATCTTAAGCCATATCAGGAAAAAGCTACCATTAAAAATTTAGTAAAACCTTTCAAATCTGAAGGTACAATTGCTAAAACAGAAACCGATGCCAAATTAGGAACCACAACATGGACACTGAGCAATGGCGCAAAAGTTACTTTCAAGAAAACAGACTTTAAAGACGATGAAATTGTTTTTGCAGCGAGAAGTCTGGGAGGAAGCTCAGTAATTAATGATGCTGATTTTATTAAAACCCAGTTTGCTTTTCCTGCTTTATCAGAAGCCGGAGTTAATGGTTTCTCCAAAGCAGACCTTACCAATTATCTTGCAGGAAAGCAGGTAAATGTAAATCCGTCAATCGGAAACGTAACAGAAGGACTTTCCGGAAGAACGACCAGAAAAGATCTCGGAACAGCAATGGAATTAATGTATGCTTATTTTACAGGTCTGAATTATAATCCAGATGCATTTAATGCGTACAAAACGAAACAGTCTGCGATGATGGATAACCTTTTGTCTAATCCTCAGTTTTATTTCTCGAGTGAGCATGCAAAATTCATGAATCAGAAAAACCCGAGATTTGTAGGAATTATCCCGACGGAAAAGGAATGGGCAAATACAGATTATAAAAAAGCGTACGATATTTATAAAGAGAAATTCTCCAATGCCGGAAACTTCCAGTTCTATTTTGTAGGAAATATTGATGAGGCAACCTTTAAAAATGAAGTTTTACAGTACATTGCGAGTCTTCCTTCAAACGGAAAAACGTCTACTTTTAAAGATACAGGATACAGACAGATAACCGGAGATTATTCTAAGGTCTACAAAAAAGGAAAAGATCCTAAAAGTATGGTAACGATCTCCTATACCGGAGAAACGCCTTACAACGAAAAAGAAGCATTGGCATTAGAAGCTTTGGGAGAAGTTGCTACCATTAAAGTGATTGAAAAGCTGAGAGAGGACGAAAGCGGAATTTACGGAGGCGGAGCAAGAGGAGGAATGTACAAAGTTCCGTTCAGCAATTACAGTTTCAGCATCAATTTCCCTTGCGGACCTGAAAATGCTGAGAAGTTAACGAAAAGTGCAATTGCAGAGCTTCAGAAGTTAATTGATAAAGGACCTGAACAGAAAGACCTTGATAAATATAAGGAAGGAGAGTACAATGATGATAAAACCAATATGAAAGACAATATGTATTGGATGAATGCGCTTACCAAAAACCAGTTGGACGGAAGCGATAAATATGAAATCCTTAACTATCAGGAAAAAGTAAAAGCTTTAACCGTAAAAGACCTTCAGGATGTAGCTAAGAAATATCTTACAAAAGGCAGAATCGTGGCAACTCTGATGCCGGAAGACGGTTGGGAAAAAGCCAAAAAAGAGGAAGCTAAAGCTGAAACAGCAGTTATAAAAGCCGGAGCAGCAAAATAATTTTCGATATAAAGTTCAATTAAAAACCGTTCTGTAGATTTTACAGAACGGTTTTGCTTTATTAATGTGAGATTGATTTAGATCATCAAATTATTGCATTTTGTCAATTACCTAAGCTTTAATCTGATGTACACCTGCAAAATCAGCTCAAGACATAATTGATGATTAGTTTTGGCTAAAGCCAATTCCTGTTGACATAATCATCTTGTCCTTCTATCAAGTCCATCTTTACTGATAAGGCTGAATGCAATTCAGTTAAAGTTGAAAAAAATCTTAAAACCTAAAAACTTTACAACTCAAACCCTCAAACTCTCAAACTCTTAAACTCTCAAATCCTTAAACCCTATCACTCTTTAAGCCTTTTACCCAAAATTAAGATCCATACTCCTTCTTCCATTCATCCGCCACTTCGCTCAGAACCTCGTAAAATTCTTCACCATATTTTCGGATCAATGGCGTTTTCAGGAATTTATACACAGGAACCTGCAATTCTTTTCCTAAAGCACAGGCATCGCTGCAAATCTTCCAGACATCATAGTTCAATGCTTTGAAGGTAGAATATTCTTTAATACGGATCGGGTAAAGATGACATGAAATCGGCTTCTGCCAGTCTACTGCGCCGTCTTCATATGCTTTTTCAATACCGCATTTTGTAATTCCTTTTTCATCAAAAGTTACGTATGCACATTCGCGGTTTTCTACCATCGGTGTTACATACATTCCGTCCATCGGATCTGTCGTCCAGGTTCCTGTTTTTTCGATGGATTTAATACCTTCCTCAGTAAGATAAGGCTTCACTTTTTCAAAAATACCATCTAAAATTTCCAGTTCGTCCTTATCCAAAGGAGCACCTACATCTCCTTCCACACAACACGCACCTTTACATTTAGAAAGGTTACACACAAACTCTTCAGAAAAAATATCCTCAGAGATCAATTTATCGTCTATCTGAATCATAATCTTTAAAATAAATTAAAATAAGTTCCGGCTTTAAAACCGATTAAACTGAAAATAAGCAGCCACAAACCAACTTCCTGCATCCAGTATTTTGGCAGAAACCGAAGCATTCTGCTGATAATAATAGTAGACGGAAAGGCAAGAAGAAGTAAATATTCATAATTTTTATTCATGTAAAGAATAATCGTAATCAGCTGCGCCATCGAAAAAACGAGCAGGAAAGTATATTTATAGCGGCTTATCGGGCTTTTTTTATTATAATTTCTGAAATGGTCGTACACAGCGTAGATCAGCATACCAATCACCGGAATTAAAGGCAGAAGCTCTGTGTAATCTGTCATAGGTTTCATCTTTCCGAAAGGAAAATAATCGATGTTCCAGCTTTTAAAATCAATAAAAAACATTACCGAAAAATAGCTGAACACAATTAAGATAATTCCCAGCAAAAACCTGAAAATATTCAGACTGATTCTCTCGGAAGTGGCAATAACGTGAATAATCACAAAAACCGCCATCGGCCATGTTGTGGGAAGAAAAATAAAATTCAGCGCAACAATAGAACCTACCAGAACGTAAGATTTCTTTCTGATATCTTCGTTCGTACTGGTTAAAAGCAGTAAAAGAAAAGAATTGGTAAGAAGAGCGACTGCGATTCCTATATCTAAATGTCCCGGATAAAGCCCGAAAACAAAAAAAGTATACAGAAATAACGGAAGATGCGTCTGGTAATTGAGTGCAATACTGTGAAAACAGAAATATCCCAGAGCAATTCCCAGAAAAGTAATTCCGGCAATAATCCCCTCATAAGTGTTGAAATTCAATAAATTAAAAGTTATTACTATTAAAAGAAGAAAACCAATATAAACAGGAATTGAAAAAATATTGCTTTCTTTTGAAAGTAATTTAAACATTTTTTATAAATTTGTACAAAGTTAATTTAAAAAAGGAAAATAATGACGTCTTTCTTTCTATTCTTAAGCAAAGTTTTCAAATGGTCTTTCGGTTTCTTTGATGCTTTCGGTAATGTTTTGAACTGGATTCTGTTTATCGTTTGCTGCGCACTGTTCACATACTGGTGCTACGTTTTGGTAGTTACTCTGGGAGGTGATAAAGATAAAGACTACTATTCTCCAACGGAAGGTAAGCATCCTTACTACGATCCGAAAATCT
>NZ_JBBCQL010000289.1:0-4933 GCF_037149975.1 Chryseobacterium sp. VD8
TGTGTTATTTAAACAATGAAAGATTGTTTTTAGTAAAACCTTTAACGCTACATTGTCATCCTGAAAGAGTTTCAACGATACATTAAAAACTTTGTTTAGATGCTTTCAGCATGACATACTGTAAATAAATCATCCAATTGTTCTAAAAGTTATTTTATTTTTTAGTTTCTCGCAGATTGTGCAGATTACGCAGATTTTTTTCAATTTAAAATTGTTTGTGCTTTCTCAAATGTTTTTACAGCTTTTTTGTCATCCTGAAAGGATCTAAACAATGATTTAAAATAACAGAGATCAATAAATAAACATTCAAAAACGAGCTCTTCGACAAGCTCAGAGTGACACCGCGAATGCTAACTGTGTTATTTAAACAATGAAAGATTTTTTTTAGTAAAACCTTTAACGCTACATTGTCATCCTGAAAGAATTTCAACGATACATTAAAAACTTTGTTTAGATGCTTTCAGCATAACATACTGTAAACAAATCATCCTCCAATTGTTCTAAAAGTTATTTTATTTTTTAGTTTCTCGCTGATTGAGCAGATGATGCGGATTTTTTCTACTTAATCATCTGCTCAATTTGCACAATCTGCGGGAGATAATCATCATTCATACAGCTTGTCATCCTGAAAGGATCTAACTAAATTATAGCGATTATTCAGCGATGAACAAATCCTTAGGAAAAAGAGACTCTTCGACAAGCTCAGAGTGACACCGTGAATACTCATGCTCAACACAAAATTTAAACCAATAAAAAATTGTTTCGCTATTTTCTTTGGTAACATCATTAACACAATTATGTCATTCTGATTGAAATTTTCCGAAGCATAATGGAAAGAAGAATCTTTCTGAAATGATCTCCCGCAGATTGTGCAGATTACGCAGATTTTTTTTCCAATTTAAAATTGTTTGTATTTTCTAAAATGTCTTTACATCATTTTGTCATCTTGTAAGGATCTAAACAATGATTTAAAATAACAGAGATCAATAAATAAAACATTCAGAAACGAGCTCTTCGACAAGCTCAGAGTGACAAAGCGAATGCTAACTGTGTTATTTAAACAATGAAAGATTGTTTTTAGTAAAACCTTTAACGCTACATTGTCATCCTGAAAGGATCTCAACGATCTATTAAAAACTTTGTTTAAAATGCTCTCAGCATGACAAAAAATCAATCTATATATGTACAGAATAATAACTGTTATCTGTTTTGTACAGGCATTATAAGAATTTTTATATTTTTGATGAAACTCTTTGAAAGAGAGCATGGCAACAAAAAATAAAACAGCACAGGAGAATAAAAAAAGCTGCCGGAAAGTTTACAGAAAAAACATAAAATTCAGGATTGCATTATCGGAAACTTCCGAAAGTCTGATCCTCTTCGGGTTCTCTCCGTCGGAATTTCCGACAACCCGAAACTGTTTTGGTTTGCGCCGCCGGAGATCTCCGAAAGCTTACTTTGATAGTGGTTTGCCCTGCCGGAATTTCCGACGATAAGAACCTCTTACAGTTTGCCGTCGGAAATTTCTGAAGATAGAGAAAAAAAATATCCGCAGACTCAGTACGATACTGATCCTCTGTGGCAGATATAATAATAAAATATAACGCACATGAAAAAACTAATTTCGATGGATGCCACAAAACTACATCATGCCGAATTCGGGCAGCTTATCATCCGTTTCTATGAAGATTTTGCAGCTTCTGCCCTGAATGCAGAAACAGACCCGGATTTTAAAAGAATGTACGATGCTATACAGGCACAGATTCCCACGTATAACAGCGCACTCGATCAGATACGTGCCAGTGAAGAATCTAAAAAGATCGCTGAACTGGACGATATTCGTGATGCCGACATGCAGGCGCTGAGAGATGCCATAAAACCGTACAGAAACGCCAAAACAGAAACCGAAAAGAATGCCTATGCTTTCGTAAAAATCCTTCTGGATCAGTATAAAAATGTACAGGACGATTCTTACGAAGAAGAAACCATCCGCCTGAATACAATGCTGGAAAAGCTGCTTTCTTCAGAATACAGCGCAGCGGTTTCAGCTTTGGGGCTGGTAAAATTCATCAATCATCTGGCAGAATCCAATACAGATTTTAATGATCTTTTTTCGCACCGTTCTTTTAAGACTTCCCAGAAACAGACATATGATGTCAAGATGCTGAGACAGACGCTGACCACAGATTACAAACAGATGTGCAATTACATCGCAACGTTAGCCGACGTGAAGCAGGATATTTTTTATCAGAATGTTCTGGCGATCATTAATAACGGAAGGAATTACTTTGCCAATATTGTTCTGGCAAGAAGACAGGGAAAAAAGAATAATGATCCTAAAACAGATTAATGCTAAAACCGCTCTTTCAAAGGGCGGTTTTTTAGTGAGGAACATTTTAAAAACAGAAACTTTTCGAGGAGCTCAGAGTGACACCGCGAATGCTATATGCAACATTTAAAAACAATGAAAAATTGCTTCGTTATTTTCTTTGGTAACATCATTAATACAATTATGTCATTCTGATTGAAATTTTGCGAAGCATGATTTAAAGAAGAATCTTTTTGAATGATCTCCCGCAGATTGTGCAGATTGCGCAGATTTTTTCAATTTAAAATTGTTTGTACTTTCTCAAATGTATTCCCATCATTTTGTCATCCTGAAAGGATCTCAACGATACATTGAAAACTTTGTTTAGATGCTTTCAGCATGACATACCGTAAATAAATCATCCTCCAAATGTTCTAAAAGTTATTTTATTTTTTGGTTTCTCGCTGATTGCGGAGATCTTGCGGATTTTTTCTACTTAATCATCTGCTAAATTTGCAAAATCTGCGGGAGATAATAATCATTCATGCAACTTGTCATCCTGAAAGGATCTAACCAAATTATAACGATTGATTTAAAGAACAGTTTAGCGATGAACAAAACCTTCAGAAAAAGAGATTCTTCGAAAGGCTCAGAGTGACACCGCGAATATTTATTACGATATTTAAACAATGAATAATTGTTAAACATTTTCATCCATTGAAGCAGTTTAAAATAAATTTTATTCGGTGTCTCAACTCTCAAAAAATTATCCTACTTTTAGCCCCTAAAATAATAAACATGAAGAAACTCATTTTTGCATTCTGCATGATCCTTTTATGCAGCAGCCAGATCGTAATGGCACAATCTAAAGCCAAAACAAAAGTACAGACTACGAATAGTTCAAAAGAATCCATCTTAAAAGCAATGTATAAAGACATTTCTGAAAGCATGGTAAAAGAAGGAACCCCTAAAGAAAAAGCTGAAAAATTTGCAGACTGTCTTACCAAAGATCTTGGTGCAAAATTAACTACTGACGAGCTTAAAATGCTTGACAAGCTGAATACGATGAAAGACAAAAAAGAAAAGGAAGAACTTGCGAAAAAAGCAGAAAAAATGGGGATCAGAAAGAAAATGGAAACCGTGGGTGTTAACTGTGGATCGATCCTGAAATAGTGACAATTCCCAGCAATCCGTAATATTCTTATTTACAAAAAAAACAGACGGTACAAATGAATGTACCGTCTGTTTTTATATCTCTTTAAGCTGATTTTCTACACAAACTCATTCGTGTCGGCTTTATATTTTTTGTTGAACAATCCTGCCTGTTCCAGCTTTTTCAGATGGGCTTTGAGTCCGTTGATTCTTGTCGGATAGTGGGTATTTCCTATTGTACACAAATTCTGGTATGCTTTTTCGTGACTGTCGGTATCCAGCGCATAACTGATCCTGTCATACGTTCCTCTTCCCTGATGCAGAATATCGCAGATCATAAAGCATACTTTTGCAGGATAACCGTTCAGATTAAGCCTTTTGCAGTACTTTTTCATGTTTTCTTTGTACAGACTGATCGACTGTTCTACCTGTACTCTTCTGTGATTCGGGTCGTTGGTCGCCCAATGAATAAATCTTGCCGAACAGATAAGTTCCTGCTGTTCCACTTCATTGGTGGTAGGATTCAGATATTCCATCAGCTTTTGGGAGCTGCTGTCGTTCTCGAGTTGTGAGGTCGCTCCTGTATCATTTTTATAATAGATTCTGTCATCGATCAGGCGAAGTCTCGGGAAATAGTCTGAAGCATTTTCCAAAGCCAGCAACTTTCTGAAAAATCTTACAAAATCTCCGTTCGGAACGTGTGCCGCAAACTGCATGAAACCGAATGTAAAGTACGCTCTGTCATAGGTATTGAGACAGATAAAAGAGCCCTGACTTTCCACTTTCGCGGTAGCCTCGATAAAGTATGCCCAAAAACCAAATTCGTTCACATAATCGGCGGCATTGTACACCAGATTATTAGAAACCGAAACATTGTAAAGTCCGAATCTCTGTTCATATTTCGTCTTGTAAGCCACGAAAAATTCCGGATCTGTAAGACCGGTTACTTTTGCATAATACGCGGTTTTTCCTGTGGAAGTAACTGCGGAACGGATTTTAAAATCGTAAGCCATAGTTAAAAGTTTTAAATTTAGTGTACTGCTAAGGTAAGATTTCCCTTTTATTTATGGAATAGCTATTTCGGGTAGTTTTATGTTTTGTAAAATTCAGGAGTATTGCAGTAGGTATTCGCGTTGTCACTCTGAGTCTGCCGAAAAGTCTCTGTCATGATTTAATTTTCAGATTCTTCCTTCGTCAGAATGACAAGGTAACGTTAAACTGCTGTTAATACATTTGAGAACGTATAAACAATTTTAAATTGAAAAAAATCTGCCTAATCTGCACAATCTGCGGGAGATGATTCAAAAAGATTCTTCTTTCCATAATGCTTCGCAAAATTTCAATCAGAATGACAAGCGACCGTTAAAGATTTTGGCAGATAAAAAGAATTGTAAACAATTATTAATTGTTTTGTCTTTCGTTTAGTATTCGCGGTGTCACTCTGAGCCTGTCGAAGAGTCTTTTATAAAAAAT
>NZ_JBBCQL010000290.1:0-4926 GCF_037149975.1 Chryseobacterium sp. VD8
ACACAGCAACTCTGTTGATGAAATTTCCGAAAATTCCAACCAATTCAGAATTATTTTTCGTTTGAAAATCCTTCCACGTAAAATTATTATCTTTTGTTTCAGGAGCGGATGAAAGCAGGGCATATCTTAATACATCCTGTTGTCCCGGGAAATCTTCCACATATTCGTGCGCCCAAACCGCCCAGTTTCTTGAGGTGGAAATTTTATCATTCTCAAGATTAAGGAATTCAAAAGCAGGAACATTTTTAGGCATGATATAATCACCGTGAGCCTTCATCATAGAAGGGAAAATAATACAGTGGAACACGATATTGTCTTTTCCAATGAAGTGAATCAAATCACTTTCTTCGCTTTGCCAGTAATCTTTCCAGTTTTTTCCGTTTTTTTCCGCCCATTCTTTCGTGAAAGAGATATATCCGATTGGTGCATCGAACCAAACGTACAATACCTTTCCTTCCGCATTCGGGAGCGGAACCGGAACACCCCAGTTCAGGTCTCTGGTCATTGCACGAGGTTTTAACCCATCATTTAACCATGATTTCACCTGTCCGTAAACATTCGGTTTCCAGTCGTCTTTATGACCTTCAATAATCCATTCATTCAGGAAATCCTCATATTCATTTAATGGTAAGTACCAGTTTTTTGTGTCTTTCAGAATAGGAACGTTTCCGCTTAACATGGATTTCGGATTAATCAGTTCCGAGGGTGAAAGGGTAGTACCGCATTTTTCACACTGGTCTCCGTAAGCGTTTTCATTACCACAGTTAGGACAGGTTCCGACGATGTATCGGTCTGCTAAAAATTCTCCTGCCTGTTTGTCGAAATACTGCTCAGACATTTCTTCCGTAAACTTTCCTTTTTCGTAAAGAACCTTAAAGAAATCCTGACTAGTCTCGTAGTGTTTTGGAGAGGTTGTTCTGGAGTATTCGTCAAAAGAAATCCCCAAATCCGAAAAAGATTTTTTAATGATTTCGTGGTATTTGTCTACAATATCCTGTGGCGTTACCCCTTCTTTTTTTGCTCTTATGGTAATAGGAATTCCATGCTCATCGCTTCCGCAGATAAACGCTACATCTTTCCCTAATCTTCTCTGAAATCTCGCATATACATCAGCAGGAATATAGACACCTGCTAAATGTCCTATATGAACCGGTCCGTTTGCATAAGGCAAAGCTGCCGTAATCATCTTTCTGTTTGACATTTATAGTAAAGTTTTAAGCTACAAAGATAATGATTATCCGTGAAAATCGAATATTCTACGAATTTTGAAGACTAGTGAGTGTTTTCGAGGGTTGAAATATTACATTTAGTTAAACTAATGTTTAACTTTTTGTGAATTTAGGAACTATATTATGCGCTGCATATTTTAGTATAATATTTTGATATGAAGTGATTTAAGTTAAAAAGATCGTTTAATATACATAAATTTATGTTAATTTTAAATAAAATTATGATAATTATAATTTTTTTATAAATTGCAACACAAGCAGTGATGCTTATTTAACAAGAACGAAACTATATAAAAGAAATTATTGTGAAAAACTTTACAACGGTATTAAAAATTGCGCCTGCATTTTTATTAGCAAGTACAATGATTCATGCTCAAACAAAAGACTCTGCTACGAAAGAAAAAAAGATAGAAGAGGTTGTTTTGATTGGGTATGGAGCTAAAAAGAAAACAGATCTCACAGGATCTATTACAGCACTATCATCAGCTGATTTTAATAAAGGTGCTGTAGCAACTGCAGAAGGACTTATTAACGGACGTGCTTCCGGAGTTGTGATTACCCAGTCCGGAACACCGGGGAGTGAGCCTGTAATTAGAGTTAGGGGAGGCTCTTCCTTAAATGCCAGTAACGAGCCTTTACTTGTTGTTGATGGACTGCCTTTGGACGGTGTTTCTTTATCAACAATTAATCCAAATGATATAGAATCTTTTTCTATATTGAAAGATGCTGCATCTACAGCTATTTATGGATCCAGAGGATCTAATGGGGTTTTATTAATCACGACTAAAAAAGGAGGTAAAAAATTAAGAGTATCATTAAATGCTTTTACAACGGTTAATACTTTAGCTAAAAAAATTAAAGTATACAATGGTGATGAATTTAGATCTTTAATTAACCAGTATGTACCTGGAAAAGTTGCTCAATTAGGTGCAGCTAATACGGATTGGCAAGATGAAATTTTTAAAACTTCTGTGACTAATGATATTAATGCTTCAGTTTCAGGAAGTTTATTTGGTAAAGTTCCAACTCGTTTTTCAGTAGATCATTTAGACAATACAGGGTTATTAATTACTTCTGGTTTTAAAAGAACGACAGGTAATATTGCCATAAGTCCAAGCTTTTTTGATGATCATTTAAAATTTAATATTACAGGTACTTATTCTTATACTTTTAAGAATAATGCTGATGAAGGTGCTATCGGAAATGCACTTTCTATGAACCCGACACAATCTGTTTATGATAGTAGTTCTATCTACGGAGATGGTTATTATGAGAATAAAGGTGGAAATTTTAATGCTACGACAGGAACATACAATCCTAATGGAGTAGCTAATCCTGTGGCTCAGTTAAAAAACAAACATGATATTCAAAATTTTAAAAGATTTTTTGGAAATGTGAATATGGAATATAAATTCCATTTTTTGCCGGAATTGAGGTTAATTGCAAATGCAGGTTTAGATAGCAAAGAGCTCGATGGTCACGTTACCACAAATAAATATTCCAGAAATGGCTATTATTCTGTAAAAAATACATTTGCTTATTATGGATCTGAATCGTTTTCTGGAGAAAGCCTATTGAATAAAAATGCTAATGTACAGTTAGATTATGCGAAGACTTTTGGCAAATTTAATTTTGATATTATGGGGGGGTATGAATACCAAAATTATCATAAAACAAGTTTTGCAACAGGTAATGTTTTCTTATATTCATTAGATCCAGCCAATAATTTCTATAATCCTGATTCTAAACCTGATGTTAATTTGCAGGCTTTTTTTGGTAGATTAAATTTAGGATATGCAGGTAAGTATTTGATTACTTTAAACTATAGAAGGGATGGGTCTTCCCGTTTTAGTAAAGACAATAGATGGGGTAATTTCGGAGGTGTAGCTGCAGCTTGGAAAATTTCGGAAGAAAATTTTTTAAAAGGCAATTCTGCAATATCTGATCTAAAGTTAAGAGCAAGTATAGGAAAAACAGGTCAACAAGATATTGGAGATTATAGATTTGACTATTTTAAGACGTATAATATTTCTTCAACTTTATTTTATCAGTTTGGAAATACATTTTATCAGATTGCTAAAGCAAATGGATATAATGAAAATCTAAAATGGGAAGAGAGCTTCAAATATAATGTAGGATTAGATTTTGGATTCGCAAATAATAGAATAACAGGAACGTTAGACTTTTATTTAGCAGACACTAAAGATTTATTATCTATTGTTCCTGAGGGACCTTTAGAAAACTTAAGAATTATAGGCCCAAAAAATATTGGGAGATTACAGTCAAAAGGTATTGACTTAGGCTTGGACATTAAAGCTGTAAAAAAGGAAAATTTTACCTTAAACTTCAATTATAACTTAACCTATAATACTATAAAGATAAAAGAACTAGAACTTGATAATATAGATAAAGGAGGTGTTGGTTTAGGGGCTTTTATTCAAACATTCGCTACAGGATATTCTCCTTATGCATTTAATGTTTATCAACAGGTTTATGACAGTAATGGTAAGCCAATAGAAGGAGCTTATGTGGACAGAAATAATGATGGAGTAATAACTTCTGCAGATAAATATATTTATAAAAAGCCACAGGCCGATGTAACAATGGGCTTTATGACCAATGCTACTTTTGGAAAACATATTGACTTCTCAATGGCTTGGAGAGCAAGTATAGGAAACTATGTTTATGATAGAATTTCAGCAGACCGGGCTCAGTTGGGTAATATTAATAATACAGTAGATGGTACAATTAATAATGCTCCTGTCGACTTTAGTGATACAGGTTTTTCACAAACACGTAAAGAGTCTGACTATTACGTAAAAAATGGAAGCTTTGTAAAATTGGATAATGTAACGTTAGGTTACACATTTAATAAGCTATTAAAGAATAACGGATCGATTAGATTATACACAGGTATAAATAATGTGCTGATCATAACAAAGTACAAAAATTTAGATCCAGAGGTATTTAATAACGGAATTGATAATTCAATATATCCTAGAGCCAGAATGTTTACTTTTGGAATTAATGCTAACTTTTAAATGTGGAAAAATGAAATTAAATATATTAAAATTAAGAAACTTAGCCATTGCCAGTGCATTTATTTTATCAATGACTTCTTGTCTCAATGATTTGGATGTTAAAGTAAATGATGATGAATTATATACTTCTGAGCAATTTTATGCGAATCCGGAGTCATATAAACAATTTTTAGCAAAAATTTATGCTGGTTTAGCGGTAACAGGACAAACTTCTCCTAACGGGAATTCAGATTTAGGAGCAGAAGCAGATGGAGGACCTAACGAGGGGTTTTCACAATACATCAGAGGATATTGGCAACTGCAGGAGCTAACGACTGATGAGGCAATTATTGCATGGGGAGAGTCTGATAATCCGGGGATTAGAGATCTGAACTTCAATACTTGGAATGCAGATAACAAATTTAACGAGGCTTTTTTTGCAAGAATATTTTTTCAAGTAGGTTTGGTAAATGAATTTTTAAGAGAAACGACAGATGAAAAGTTATCTTCTAGAGGTGTTTCAGCAGATTTAAAGGCCCAAATAAAAATTTTTCGTGCTGAGGCAAGATTCTTAAGAGCATTATCTTACTATCATGCAATAGATATTTATGGAAAAGTACCTTTTGCTACCGAAGACAATATCATTGGTTCTGGAGTGAAACCACCAATGCAATCAA
>NZ_JBBCQL010000291.1:0-4884 GCF_037149975.1 Chryseobacterium sp. VD8
ATGAAAGGAATGAATACCAACCGTGGTTCCCGACATTTCATTTACCTGAACCGTACGTTTTTCGGACTGTATAATATGATGCACGATCTTAAAGCGAAAGATGTGGCGATTAATAATTTTAAAAATTATTGTAAGTGATATTTAACTGCAAATCGAAGATTCGACGGAGTCAAAATTCACAAAAGATTTTGATGAATTACAGGTTATTAAAAGAGCCGAAAGGTTTGAAAACGATTTTGTTGGAATAAATGAATCATTACAGGTCGCTCCTACTGAGCTCTCATCTTCTAAAAATAAAAATGTTAGCTATTAACAGTCAGCTCCTGCCGGAGCATTGCTAATACTGTAGGAATTGACTATTAATAGAAAAAATAAAGAGCCGTAAAAGGAAGCTCCGTAGGAGCGACCTGTTAATATTACAATTGTATTTGAATTAAAGTTTAATATAAAAAATATGCCTTCAGGATTACCTTCCAAAATCTGTGAAGTCTGCGGACTGCCCTTCAACTGGCGGAAAAAGTGGAAAAAAAACTGGGACGAAGTAAAATATTGCAGCGAAAGATGCCGGAAAAACAAAAAATCAACATCCTCTGGTTCACCAAAGATTTAAGAACGAGAGATTCAGAATCCTTATACAAAGCGATGCAGGAAGAGTTACCTTTTCTTGCGGTGTATGTTTTTGACTCTGAATTTTTTGCTCAAAAACAGTTCGGTTCGAGAAAAATCGGGAAATACCGTGCAAAATTTTTGCTGGAAAGTGTAGAAAATTTAAAGCAGAATTTAGCGAAACAGAAGATTCCTTTTATAGTCAAATACGGCAAAACGGAAGACGTTTTCAAAGACATTTCCGAAGAATTTGAAGTCGTGAAGATTTTCTGTCAGGAAGAATGGACGAAGGAAGAAACGGAACTTCAGACGAAAATCCGAAGGGTGGTTCCGGCTGCCATTTGGGAAAAATCGTATTCTCAGTTTCTGGTTCATTCGCTTTTTGTTTTTAAGACTTTGGATAAAATTCCGATGCTTTTTACCGCGTTCCGGCAGAAAATTGAAAAAAATCTGCTGATCCGCCCTGAATTTGAATCGGAAGATTTGATGTACGATAAACCGGAAATTCATTTTAAAAGTGATACCATTTCATTAAAATCGCTCGGTTTTGAAGATTTTGAAACGGACGAAAGAACTGCTTTTCCTTTTTCGGGCGGAGAAAATGAAGCTTTAAACAGACTGCATCATTATTTCTCGGAAACGCAGAATCTGAGTCAGTACAAGCAAACCCGAAACGGTTTGGTGGGAACAGATTACAGTTCGAAATTTTCGGCTTGGCTGTCGGATGGAAGCCTTTCTGCGGTAACCATTTATCACGAGATAAAAAAATATGAGGAAGAATTCGGAGCCAATGATTCAACGTATTGGTTGATTTTCGAATTGCTCTGGCGGGATTTTTTCAGATATGTTTCTTTACAGTACAAAGATTTGATTTTCTGGAAAAGCGGAATTAATCATCAAAAGTATTTCGCGGAAAACAATAAAACATTGATTCAAAAATGGAAGGATGGAGAAACGGATTCCGATTTCGTCAATGCCAATATGCTCGAACTGAAAAATACAGGCTGGATGAGCAATCGCGGTCGACAGAATGTAGCTTCCTATTTCTGCAAAATTCTGAAACAGGACTGGAGAATCGGAGCGGCTTATTTTGAGGAAATGCTGATCGATTATGATGTTCACAGCAATTACGGAAACTGGATGTATCTCGCCGGAGTCGGAAATGACAATCGTGACCGGACTTTTAACCCTGAAAAACAGGCAGAAATGTATGATCCTAACCAAGAATTCAGAAAATTATGGCTAAAGCAGTAAAACATACCGCCCAATTAATCTTTCCGCATCAGCTTTTTGAGGATACGGATTATCTTGATAAAAGTCAGCCTGTGTTTTTGATTGAGGAATTTCTGTTTTTTAAGCAGTATTCTTTTCATCAACAGAAGATTGCGTTTCATCGTGCAACAATGAAATTTTACGAAACTGAATTAAAAAAGGCAGGTTTTGAAGTTGAATATATTGAAAGTTCATCGAAATTCAGCGACATGCGAAATTTAATTCCGAAACTTGAAAAAGAAAGTTTTACAACGATAAAAACAACGGATGCTTGCGACAACTGGCTGGAAAAAAGATTAAAGGAAACCAAGTTAGAACTCGAAATTTTGGATAGTCCGCTTTTCATCAATACCAAAGAAGAGCTGAAAGATTATTTTGAAGGTAAAAAATCTTATCATCAGACTGATTTTTACAAACAGCAGAGAATCACCCGAAATATTCTGATGAAAGCCGGAAAACCTTTAGGCGGAAAATGGACGTACGACACCGAAAACCGGAAAAAATATCCGAAAAATAAAAAAGCGCCCGCAATTCATTTTCCGAAAAACAATGAATTTTACGAGGAAGCAAAACAATACACCGAAAAGCATTTTGCAAAGAATTACGGAACGCTTACGGATGAACAGCTCTATCCGACTACTTTTAAGGAGGCTGAACATTGGCTCGAACAGTTTCTGGAAAACCGCTTTCTGGAATTTGGCATTTATGAAGACAGCATCGTGGAAAAGGAACATTTCCTGCATCACAGCGTGCTTTCTCCGTTAATGAATGTCGGACTTTTAAAACCTGAAAATGTGCTGGAAAAAGCTATTTCATTTGCAAAAGACAACGATATTCCGGTGAATTCTCTTGAAGGTTTTGTCCGCCAGATTTTGGGCTGGAGAGAATTTGTTCGCGGGGTTTATGTGTATCAGGGAACGTATCAGCGGAATAAAAATTACTGGAACCATAAGCAAAAACTTCCGGAGTCTTTTTACACCGCCAAAACAGGAATCCGCCCGATTGACAGTTCGCTTCAGAAAATCCTGAAAACCGGTTATGCGCATCACATCGAACGACTGATGATTTTTGCCAACTTTATGAATCTTGCTCAGTTCGATCCGGATGAAGTCTATCAATGGTTTATGGAAATGTTCATCGATTCCTACGACTGGGTAATGGTTCCGAATGTGTACGGGATGAGCAGTTTTTCGGACGGCGGAAAGATGAGCACGAAACCGTACATCAGCGGAAGCAATTATATAAAAAAAATGAGCGATTATCCGGATGAAGAATGGAATGAAAAATGGGATGCTCTGTTTTGGAACTTTATTAATGACAATAAAGAATTTTTTGCTAAAAATCCAAGGTTGGGAATGATGCTGAGAACATTGGAGAAAATGCCGGAAGAGAAACGAAAACAGCATTTTAAATCAGCGAAGGAAGTTATGGGAAATCTGAAATGATTTTTTAACCACAAAAGACACAAAAGAATTGATTGGTAAAAAGTTTTCAAAAGAGCAAAAAATGATTCTATAAAAAGACTTTGCTGAGCGAAACGCCTTTGCGAACAAAAAATATTTTCAAAATTTTAAAGAAAAATCTTTGCGGACTTTGTGTTAAAAATCAAAAAAAATGAACAAAAACCTCAACATACAAGAAATCGACAGAATCATCGAAATGGCTTGGGAAGACCGAACGCCGTTTGAAGCCATACGGTTTCAGTTCGGAATCAGTGAATCTGAAGTGATTGAACTGATGCGTTCGGAACTAAAGGAATCGAGTTTTAAGCTTTGGAGAAAAAGAGTGAATTCGGGAGTGAGCCAGAAACATCTGAAGAAAAGAAGCGAAGAAATTAACCGTTTTAAATGCAGCAGACAGAGAATTATCAGCAATAATAAAATCTCAAAAAGATAATTTTTACCACAAAAGACACAAAAGAATTGTTTGGAAATAAAGTTTTGCAAAAGATCAAAAAAGCATTGTAAATAGAGACTTTATTTCGTCAGACTAAGGATAAACTAAGCTCAGCCTGACAATTTAGAGATAATTAAATGAATAGTATTAGAGATGTCACACTAAGCTTGTCGAAGTGTTTCGAAATAAGACCTTCGTGTTCAAAAAATTAAAACAAAAACATTATGAAAAATATCGTCATTATCGGTTGCGGAAAAGGAATCGGATTAGCAACGGCAAAAATCCTTGCAGAACACCACAAAATCATTGGAATTTCCAGAACGGAAAACCCTGAACTGAATCATCCGAATATCGAATTTCATGCAATGAATATTCTTTCGGAAAATTTAGATGAAATCAGCTTTCCGGAAATTGTAGACGGATTGGTTTACGCACCGGGAAGTATTAATCTGAAACCTTTTAACCGACTTTCTGTGGATGATTTTAAGAATGATTTTGAAGTCAATGTTTTGGGAGCGGTGAAAATTATTCAGAAACTGTTGCCGAATCTCAAAAAGTCGGAAAGTGCCTCTGTTGTGCTTTTCAGTTCCGTGGCGGCAAAACTGGGAATGCCTTTTCACGCTTCGATTGCGGCGAGTAAAAATGCGGTGGAAGGTCTTACGAAAAGTCTGGCGGCAGAATTTTCGGCACAGAAAATCAGGGTGAATGCAATTGCGCCTTCTTTAACGGACACGAATTTAGCATCACAGCTTTTGGCTACGCCTGAGAAAAGAGAAGCTTCTGCGAAAAGACATCCATTGCAAAGAGTGGGAACTGCGGAAGAAATCGCGGAAATGACGGCATTTTTAGTTTCAGATAAATCTTTGTGGATTACAGGACAGATTTTCGGAATCGATGGCGGAATGGGAAGTGTTAAGCTTTAACTTTAGTAAGAGAAGGTTTGAGAGTTTCAGAGTTATTGAGTTATGACTTTGCTACTGATAAATTGCCAGACTATTAAATTGTTACATTATTAAAAATACTTAGATTAAATTTGCATTATGAATACCGACTTTTTCATTGATCTGCTTCATCAGGTTATAGAATTTGAAAACTCCGATGCTTACAAAC
>NZ_JBBCQL010000292.1:0-4874 GCF_037149975.1 Chryseobacterium sp. VD8
CTGAAAACAACTCTGTCTTACAGATATAAATCTTTCTCCCTAAACGGAACCGCCCAATGGAACGCAACGAGTGTTTTTGATTTAAATTCTTATTACAATGCAGACCGTAATTTTGCGAACTACAATTTTTATGCTTCGTATAATTTCCAGATGATGAATAACAATTTGTCGGGATCTTTTTCTGCCGGAACTTCCTATTCGGAGCTTTACAGAAACCTGAACAGCAATGTAAGCGGTAATCTGGAATATAAGATCTCGCCTTCGTGGTCCAGCACAGGTTATTTTAATTTTTCCGGTTATAAATCTACGGCTGCTTATGGAAGCTCCGGCAATTACTACCAGTTCAGAATAGGAATTAAAAAATATTTTGCCGCAGCTACAGCGCCCGGAAATCATAAAGTGACGTTCCAGTTATTTGAAGATAAAAATTTCAACGGACTTCTGGAAGCCGGAGAATCTGTACTTGCCGGTGAAATTGTGAAACTGAACAATTATGTAGCGATTACGGATAAGAACGGAAAAGTAATTTTCCAGAATGTTCCTGAAGGCATTTATACCCTGAAAGTGAATGAAAACGCAGGTGCAAGATTAATGATGGATCCTGTAATTATGGTAGACAGCAACATCAACCGCAAAGTTGGTCTGGTAAAAAACATCAGGGTAAGCGGAAAATTAAAAGAAATTAAACAGGCCTATGATGTTCTGGAAACAGATGTAACCGGAATTGTGGTTTATGCAAAAGGTGAAGACGGAGAAATTCATACTGCTGTAGTTAACCAAAAAAATGAGTTTGAATTCTTCCTGAAAGACGGAAAATACGACCTCTATATTGAAAATGACAAATACACCTATACTCTGCCTACCCAGACTATTCAGGTGACAAAAGAAGGGTATTCACAAACCGTAGTTTTTGAATATAAGAAGAAAGACACCACCATTAAGGTGAAAAAGTTTTAAATTTAGAAGGTATGAAAACGATGAGAGCTTTTTTAACAGGAATTTTTACCGTATGCTGCGGATTTACAGCCATAAAAGCTCAGGACGTGTATCTGTCGATTCCTGAGAATAATATTTTAAACAGGGTTGAATTTACCTCAGTTCCTACAAGGGTAATGACGAACGCGAACAGAACAAACTGGGATTATGCCTTTTTGGGATTACTTCCGATAGCTCCTACATTTACCTCTGTTTCCGGAGCAGCTTTTACCCACTCTTCTTCCTCATCTACTTTACCAGGCTCCACTCTTCTCTGGCAGTTGGAAAGTATGGGAGGACAGCTTCCGTCTGCCGGATATTCAGGATCTTTGCCCGGTTTTCAGTCGTTCAGTACAAGCCCTGTAAAATGGTACGAACCGCCTTCATCCATTTTCTTCGGAGGAGGATTCAATAGGGGGAACATCAATTTTACATTTAAAATACCGGCTGCCCAGTTTACCGCCAATGCGTTTCGGGCAGGGAATTATTCCATGGACATCACTCAGAATTATAATGACTTCACGCCGATTAATTTTAAAACAATTTTAGTTATTCCGCAAACCATCAGATGGCTTACTTCATCTTTAACAAAATATGTTGAAGTATCTTCTTTAAATGACTACCGTACTACAAACACGAAGGTATGGGATTTGGGAAATACGGAAATCGCAAATACGGTCGATTTTAATTTTTGGGCGAAAGCTGCTACCACAAATATTCAGTTTACTTCTTCCAAAGGAGTTCCGGGAACCCGAAATATTGCAGCCGTTAAATTGGGAAGCAACGGACCCGCCCTTACAACCAAAGCCTTATCGGCAGATTTTCAGAATTTTTCTGCTGCTAACTTTACTGTTGCCGCAGGAAACAGAAACAGCTTCATTCCGCAGCTTTATGTGTCTGCAGACGATTTTAAAAACCTTTTTTTTGAAGCCGGAACTTACACGTTTGATTTGAACTTCAATGCCAAAAGTACAGACAACTCCATTAACAATTTACAAAATACAGCCGTTCAGTTAAAGGTTCTTCCTTTATCGGAGATCACTATTCCGAGTTCCGGACGAAATGTAAATTTTAATTTTAATACAGCAGAGCATTATACCAACGGACAGTCACAAACGATTCCCAACCAAATTATACTGTCTAATAACGAAAGTTTTGAGCTGTATGTAAAATCAGACGAAAATTATTTTAAGAAAGCAGGTCTGCAGACCGACATCAATTCCAACATCCTGCAAATAGGTATAAACGGAAGTCCTGTAACGGTTCCATTATCCAAAACTCCCCAAAAAATCCTATTAAACGGTACTCCTGTTTTGGATCGGGGACTGAATGTAACATACACGATACCTCCCGCCCGCGCGCAAAGTCTGGTAGGTAAGGAAAACACCACCTACTCTATCAATATTTATTACAGCTTTACGGCGATTTAATAATACTTTCTGAAATAACGCTTCACGATAGAACACTTTTAATAGCAGTCATCAATTGCCGGCTCAGCATATCATTATATCTGCCGGATTACACTGCTTTTCAGGTTTTCTCTTCATAATTTTTGAAACAAATGGATGCCGATTCGGCGTGCAGCGTTCTATTCTGCATCATTCAGATGCCTGATATCAATAATCTGTTGATATTTTTTACTTTACATTTTACCCCTTTCCGTTAATCCAATCCATAGTTCATCAGGAAGAAAATCCTTATGCAATGGGATTTTGCGTAAAATTTAGACGTTTTTTATAAATCAAGACATTTAATTTATGATTTAAATCAAATCCTTTTGAATTTTCTTTTTACTAATTATGATATTTTTTATAACTTGCCAAATATTGGCAGAAAGGACTGAACTATATATTTTTATGTTTATATAATAGAATATTTTTATGCCTTTTTACAACAAATAATTCAAACAGCTTTTAAAATATTTGATATTGAATTTATGAATGACCTTGTCAACGAACTGCAATTAAAAATCCAGAGACTGGAAAATGAACTCAATTTCAAGAACGGACTGATCTCCATATTATCTCATGATTCAAAAGAACTGTTTGGAAATTTTCTCTGGCTTATAAAATCGCTGGAACAGCAGACCATAAGCGAGGCAGATTTTTTTAAGCTGCTGCCACAGATAAAAAACGACACCCAGAAAAATCTGCAAACCATACAGGACAGCACCACTTGGCTAAAAACACAATATGGACACTTTAAGATTAATCCTGTTAAGATCGCAGTAACAGATCTTTATCACTATTTAGAAGAAAAATATGCTGCCAGATTAAAAGAGAAAAAAATCAGTTTTCATTTTAAAGGAGATCACAGCGCGTTTATTACAAGCGATGTGCTGCTGCTGAAATATGTTTTAGATAAAATTTTCAACAATGCGGTAAAATATTCCCTACCGGAACAGGATATTTATTTACAGGCAAGTACAGAAGACGATCAGGTTTTACTTTCGGTGACGGATTTCGGAACAGGGATGAATGAAAAGTATTTATCTGCAATTTACACCTATGATAATCCCATATTTCTGGGGACTGCAGGCGAGAAAGGAGTTGGATTAAGTTTGAAAATTGTTAAAAATTTTATATCCTTGCTGCAGGGAAATATCAAAATCATTTCTGCTGAAAATAAAGGAACTACAGTCACCCTTTTTTTTGTAAATTTATAAAATGATGAGTTCAAAAATTAACGTTCGTATTATTGTTGCAGACGATCACGGTATTGTAAGAATGGGGCTGATCCAGACGATCAAAAGATTCAGGCCCGATGCCGTAATTTTAGAAGTAGAAGATTATAAATCTATGTACAAAACGATCCAGAAAGAAGAACTGGATCTGGCAATTATGGATGTTAATATGCCTAATGGTACAGTTCAGGAAGCAATAGATTACATAAAAATTCATCAGCCTTCACTTAAAATTCTAATATTTTCTTCACAGGACGAAGTACTTTACGGGATGCGTTATCTAAAGATGGGCGCCGGCGGATATCTGAGCAAACAAAGCTCCACCGAAGAAATTGAGACTGCTTTATCGGCAATGTTGAGTAAAGGCAGGTATGTAAGTGATAATATAAAAGAAGAGATCTTTTTTGAAACTTTAAGCGGCTCGCCAAAAAACTCTTCCTTTGAAATGCTGTCAGACCGAGAACTGCAAATTGCCAATAAGCTTGCAGAAGGTATTCCCCTTAAAGAAATTTCTAACCAGCTGAATCTCCATTCATCCACCATCAGTACTTACAAAAACAGATTGTTTGATAAGCTGAAAATACGATCCATCCCCGAACTTGTGGAAATTCTTAGGCTATACAATAAGTAAAATAGTGTATTATTTTCCTATTGATTGTAATGGGCTGTATTACGGTAACTGAAGTTCAGCGGTCTGCTGCTCATACTGGAAGTTCTTTTTGTTATTTTCCCGTTCCAGAATCAGCCATGCTGCATCCAGCATTTTGATGAGGTGCAAATACGGATCTACGATATTGCGCTCCGGTACATTATTGAAAGTTCCGAGCGAGAAATACACGACTTCCGACAGAAACTCTTCGAATTCCTCAAGACGGTATTTTTTAAAGGCTTTCCGGAAAACTTTTGCCGGATCGCGGTATTCTTTTTCCGACAGCGATCCCTGCAACATCGGGTTTTTATGTTCCGAAAGTTCAGGAACCAGCCATTTTCCGCGCTTGTTTCTAAAGGAATATCCTGCCCGAATAAACGACCGGAGCGACTGGTGAAAATAAAAGACAACGGAAGCATCTTCAGGAATCCGTGTTTTGCGCTGTGCGGCGTATTGCATGATGAGATTCAGATGTTTTTTAGCGGTTACCAAATCATGAAGCTGGAAAAATACTTCCATCAGCGAAAGCGCGGAATGTTTCTTCCTACCGCACCAAAAGCAGGATTC
>NZ_JBBCQL010000293.1:0-4791 GCF_037149975.1 Chryseobacterium sp. VD8
TGCGTTAAAAAGCAATATGATTAATAACAGACCATCAAAAAACTTAATCTGAAACTGATTGCTTTCACTAATCAGAAAAATCTTTTAGCAGAAAAAATTTAATGAAATATCTTTAAAAATGGAGGTTTATCATAAGCTTGAAAGTTTATTTTTTATATTTTTGTCTAAATTTTTATAGGAAAAATAATGAAAAAAGTATTAGCAATCGCGTTTATCGGTGGTTTATTGGCAGCTAGCTGCTCTAAAAAGCCAAATCATGACTTACAGGACAGCAACACGATGTTGCCAGAACCGGATGCTCCAACGGTGGTGGATTCTACTGCCAAAAAAACTGAAGCAGCAAAAGTAAATGCCGCAGAATCTCTTCCTGCAGCTGAAGCTAAAGCAGATACTCTTACAAAAAAATAATGAAAAATCTGTTTTTGACAGGATGTCTGGCAATGCTGATGTTTTCCTGTTCCAAAAAAGAAAATACACCTGTTGATGCGGCTTCTCTCGAAGCTACATCAATGAATGAACCGGCGAAAAGTAATCTTTCCGGCGACAAAATTATTGAAACGCTGGATTGTTCCGGATGTCATGCGGTGAATGAAAGAATGATAGGACCTTCTTATCAAGAAATAGCAGATAAGTATTCTGAAAAGGATGCAGAAATGCTGGCTTCCAAGATTATAGAAGGCGGAAGCGGAGTTTGGGGAGGCGTTCCGATGTCTCCACATCCACAGGTATCGAAAGAAGATGCCAAAAAAATGGTACAGTATATTTTAAGTCTGAAAAAATAATTGATGACTGAAAAGTCTGCTTTACACCCAAGAAATCTGCATCGTGATCCTTATGATTTCGAAAAGCTGATTTCCTGTGTACCGGAACTAAAACATTATGTTTTTGTGAACGCTTATCAAAGTGTAACAATTAATTTCAGTCTTCCGAAGGCTGTAAAATTGCTGAATAAAGCGTTGTTGTTACACTTTTATAAGGTTCAGGATTGGGATATTCCCGATGGTAATCTTTGTCCGCCGATTCCCGGAAGAGCAGATTACATTCATTATATTGCCGATTTAATCGGTGAAAAAAATCCTCAGAATTCTGATGTTAAAGGACTGGATATCGGAACAGGAGCAAATCTTGTGTACCCTTTAATTGCCCACCGTGCTTACGGGTGGAAAATGCTTGGAACTGATATTAACAACAATTCCCTGAAAAATGCGGAATATATTTTAAGTCAGAATCCGGATTTATTCCCTTTTATACATCTGAAAAAACAGCCGGAACCTGAACATATTTTCAAGAATATTATTGATAAAGAAGATCGTTTTGCATTTTCGATGTGCAATCCGCCTTTTCATGATTCCGAAGAATCTGCCATGAAAGGGAATTTCAGAAAGACAAAAAATCTTAAAAAATCTACGGTTAAAAAACCATTGCTGAACTTCGGAGGACAACAGTCTGAATTATGGTGTGAAGGCGGAGAACTGGCATTCATTACAAATATGATTCGCGAAAGTGTGCTATATTCATCTCAGGTTTTATGGTTTACCTGTCTTGTTTCCAAAAAAGACAATCTCAGTAAATTAACATCCCTTATAAAGAATATAAAAGCAGCAGATCTCAGAATTATCGAAATGTCTCAGGGACAGAAAATCAGCCGTATATTGGCTTGGACTTTTGTTGATCCTAACAAGCATAAAGACTGGTTTTTGAAGTCAAAAATATAATCCCGTATCTGTAGCTTTTCAATTAATAGTGTTTTCTATGCACATTTCCTGTACGTTATTTGCGCTTTAGCATTATGTTCATGCAAAAATATCACGTCTGTTGTTTTTGACAGATAACCTTAGTTTCGGTTTGAAGCTATCTGATCATTTAGCAGTTTAATTAATATATACTGTATACAGTAATGTATTGGAGTGTAAAATATTTGCTTCAACTTTAAAGCAGAATTTTATAAATAATCACTAAATTTGTACGCTTTTAGAAAAATAAGAAATGCAATTATCAGAACAAGAAATCATTAGAAGAGAAAAGCTGAATAAGCTTGTTGAAATGGGGATTAATGCATTCCCGGCGGATGAATACATCATTACAGATACTACAGAATCTATAAAACAGGATTTCGCAGAAAGTAAACAGGTAAAGATCGCGGGAAGACTGATGTCGCGAAGAATTCAGGGGAAAGCTTCTTTTGCTGAATTGCAGGATTCTACAGGAAGAATTCAGGTGTACTTCAACAGAGACGAAATCTGTACAGGAGAAGATAAAACTCTATACAACGAAGTGTACAAGCACCTTTTGGATATCGGAGATATTATTGGAGTAGAAGGAGAGCTGTTTACAACACAGGTAGGAGAGAAGACGGTTTTGGTTAAAAATTTTACGCTGTTAACGAAATCTTTAAGACCTCTTCCGCAGGCAAAAACGGATGAAAACGGTGTTGTTCACGATGCTTTCAATGATCCGGAACTAAGATACAGACAGCGTTATGTAGATTTAACGGTAAATCCTCAGGTGAAAGAAGTTTTCGTAAAAAGAACAAAACTGTTCAATGCAATGAGAACATTCTTCAACGATGCAGGATATTTCGAAGTAGAAACTCCTATTTTACAGTCGATTCCGGGAGGAGCTGCAGCGAGACCTTTTATTACCCATCATAATGCTTTAGATATTCCTTTATATTTAAGAATTGCCAACGAACTGTATCTGAAAAGATTGATCGTGGGTGGTTTTGACGGGGTGTATGAATTCTCTAAAAACTTCAGAAATGAGGGGATGGACAGAACGCACAATCCTGAATTTACCGCAATGGAAATTTATGTAGCGTATAAAGATTATAACTGGATGATGGATTTCACTGAGAAGTTATTAGAGTTCTGTGCCATTCAGGTAAACGGAACAACAAAAGCTACTTTCGGAGAATATGAAGTGGATTTTAAAGCGCCTTACCAGAGAATTTCCATGACGGATGCGATTCTGAAATTTACAGGATTCGATATCACCGGAAAAACGGAGCAGGAATTATTCGATTTTGCGAAGTCTATCGGAATCGAAGTGAATGAAACGATGGGGAAAGGAAAATTAATTGATGAAATTTTTGGCGAAAAATGTGAAGGAAACTTTATTCAGCCAACTTTCATTACAGATTATCCTATTGAAATGTCACCACTTACGAAAAAGCACAGAAGTAAAGAAGGCTTAACCGAGCGTTTTGAACTGATGGTTTGCGGAAAAGAAATCGCTAACGCTTATTCTGAGCTTAATGATCCTATTGATCAGAGAGAACGTTTTGAAGATCAGTTAAAATTATCCGAAAAAGGAGATGATGAGGCAGGACAGTTTATTGATGAAGATTTCCTGAGAGCATTGGAATACGGTATGCCGCCAACTTCAGGATTAGGAATCGGGATGGACAGATTAATTATGTTCTTAACGAATAACGCATCTATTCAGGAAGTTTTATTCTTCCCTCAGATGAGACCTGAAAAAGCGGTTCCTCACATTGAACTGGGTGAAGATGAAAAAGTAATTATTGAAATTTTAAACTCTCAGGAAGAACCTTTTACATTGGCAGAAGTGAAAGAAAGAAGTCAGTTGTCCGGTAAAAAATGGGACAAAGCTTCCAAAACTTTAACGAAAAATAATCTGGTGAAAGTGGAGAAGATCGATGAGGTTCTTTTGATGAAACTGGTTTAAGATTTTATTTTATAATAATTTAGTTCCGGCGGAAGCGAAGCTTCCGCCGGAACTTTTTGTAAAGTTTAAGAAACTATTTCAGTACAATTTCCGTTATTTATAAAAACTAAATAAGATGAGAATTCTGATCGTCCTTATTTTTCTGTTCGTCAACACGAGAGCTCAAATGCTTAGTTCGGTTTATTTCGAGTACAACAGTTCTAAACTGACGAAAGACGCGCAAAAGAAACTTGACAGTCTGGCGCAACTTAGATATAATCTGAAATTCAGAATTTTTGGAAATTGTGATATTTCCGGAACTTCGGAATACAATAAAAAGCTGTCTGAAGATCGCGCAAATGCGGTTAATCGATATCTACAGTCAAAAATCGGAAACAATATCAAGCTGGAAAGTGTAGTAGGATTGGGAAAAGAAAAACCGATTAATGACAACAGTACCGAAGAACTGCGTGGTAAAAACAGAAGGGTAGATGTATTTATTGATCGGGTGATGATTGCCGGAGAAATACATTTGGGGAAAACCTTTGAGAGTTTTTTCAGCAAAAAAGTTTCAGAAATGAAAATCGGAGAAACTTTTTCTTTACCAAATGTTAATTTTATCGGAGGTCGCCACGTATGGCTGCCAAAAGGAAATAGTATATTGATGCAGTTAGCAGAAATTCTAAAAAATAATTCTACAGTTGAGGTAGAATTGCAGGGACATATCTGCTGTGATTATGATAATTTCGATGGTGAAGATTTAGATCTGAAAACATTTAACCTATCTTGGACAAGAGCCAATGCCATCAAAGAATTTCTGGAAAAACAGGGAATTGCTTCCACGCGCATCAAAGCAACCGGAATGGGACATCTCAATCCTGTTGTTTATCCCGAAAGAAAGGAAGAGGATTTTATGAAGAACAGAAGGGTAGAGATTGTTTTGCTTAAAAAATAGATGATAAGGTTTCGGCGCAGCAAAGCTGCGCCGAAACTCTTTATACATATAAAATTATCTTCTCTGTTTACTGAACGAAGCCATCAGATAAAATAGAAAAGGAAGGATGAATAACGATCCCAGCATTAAAGCCCATCCCAAAGCGGAAATAGTCTTTGGTGCTGCAACGT
>NZ_JBBCQL010000294.1:0-4723 GCF_037149975.1 Chryseobacterium sp. VD8
TATTAGGAACCAACAATGTTCAGGCGCAGAATACAACCGCAACAACAACCGTAAACATTACTCTGAACGATGTAATCTCTATTGATGCCGGAAGTACTGCATTTGGCAACACTGTTAACTTCAACTACGCTACTTCAACAGACTACAATTCTGACCAAACCGTTACCAAAGCCAACTCTTTGAAGGTTACCTCAACAAAGAATTTTAATGTGAAAGTAAAAGCAGGAGGTGCGAATTTCGTGAATGGAACCAACCTAATCCCTGTTAGCGTATTGACAATTAAAGCAGCCACCGCTCCCGGAACTATGGGAGGAACAAAAAATGCTGTTGTTTTATCTTCAACAGATCAGACGTTAGTATCAAACGCTCCGCTTGGAAGCGCATTAACGCTGAATTTGGACTACACCATTCCGGCAGCAAAGTCGTCGTCTTCTGACATCTTAGGTAAGCCGGCAGGAACGTACACGCAGACCGTAACCTATACTGCAACAGCTTTATAATAAAAACACAAATTTATATACGCCCTCAACACTTTTAGTATTGAGGGCTTTTCTATTTGACACAAATAATTGATCCTGTAGTTATTTTACTACATCAACTTCCAGCTTCCATTACAGAGAAAATTTTTTCGCCGACATACATTTGTAGTGTTCAAAAGGGAACAAATTAACAAGAATAAAAATTAAATATTACATTATCATGACAAAACAAATTGCAATCGCAGCATTAACTATCGGAGCATTTATTTTAGGAACTAACAATGCTCAGGCGCAGAACACCACCGCAACAACAACGGTAAACATTACCCTAAGCGATGTAATCTCTATCGATGCGGGAAGTACTGCAATCGGGAACACTGTAGATTTCAACTACGTTACCGCATCAGACTATAATTCAGATCAAACAGTAACAAAAGCCAACTCATTAAAAGTGACTTCAACAAAGAATTTTAATGTGAAAGTAAAAGCAGGAGGAGCTAATTTCATGAATGGAACAAACCTAATCCCTGTAAATGTTTTAACCATCAAAGCAGCTACAGCTTCAGGAACTATGGGAGGAACAAAAAGTGCTGTTGTTCTATCTGCAACGGATCAGACATTAGTATCAAACGCTCCGCTTGGAAGTGCATTAACACTGAATTTGGACTACACCATTCCGGCAGCGAAGTCGTCGTCTTCTGACATCTTAGGTAAACCGGCAGGAACGTACACACAGACTGTAACTTATACTGCAACGGCTTTATAATAAAAACACAAATTTATATACGCCCTCAATACCTTTCTAAGTGTTGAGGGTTTTCTATTCAAGAAAAGAATAATCCTGTAGTTATTTTACTACATCAACTTCCAGCTTACATTACAGAGAAAATTTTTTCGCCGACATAAATTTGTAGTGTTCAAAAGAGAACAAATTAACAAGAATAAAAATTAAAAATAAATATCATGATAAAACAAATTGCAATCACAGCCTTAACAATCGGAGCATTCATATTAGGAACCAACAATGTTCAGGCGCAGAATACAACCGCAACAACAACCGTAAACATTACTCTGAACGATGTAATCTCTATTGATGCCGGAAGTACTGCAATTGGCAACACTGTTAACTTCAATTACGCTACTTCAACAGACTATAACTCGGATCAAACAGTAACAAAAGCCAACTCATTAAAGGTTACCTCAACAAAGAATTTTAATGTGAAAGTAAAAGCAGGAGGTACGAATTTCGTGAATGGAACCAATCTAATCCCTGTCAATGTATTGACAATTAAAGCAGCTGCTGCTCCCGGAACTATGGGAGGAACAAAAAGTGCTGTTGTTTTATCTTCAACAGATCAGACATTAGTATCAAATGCTCCGCTTGGAAGCGCATTAACGCTGAATTTGGACTATACCATTCCGGCAGCAAAGTCTTCTTCTTCCGACATTTTAGGTAAGCCGGCAGGAACGTACACACAGACAGTAACTTATACTGCAACGGCTTTATAATAATTTTTTTTAGTTTGTAAGGGGCATTTTGTTACGTTTTCAGTAGTTTTGGGAATCTTTATTTTAAACAATTTTCACCATGAACAAGTTTATCTATCTTTTCATTTTCTTTATAATCACAGGATCTTCTTCAATTCTGGCACAAAGCATCTCTATGTCTCCTACACGCTTGTTTTTCACCGGTAATCCGGGAGAAAAAGTGACAAGAACAGTCACTCTTCAAAACAGCTCGGAGAAAGATTATGTTTTTAATCTAAACTATAAAGACTGGGTTAGAGAAGAAGACGGAAATAAGGTTTATCTTGATCCGGGCAGTTCAAAAACTTCCAATGCATCCTGGATCTCAACTCTGGAAAACACAGTAACCGTTCCTGCAAGAAGTACAAAGGAGATTGTAGTAACCATGCAGATTCCTGCAAACGCATCCAAGTCTGATGTTACCAACAGTATGTTGTTTTTCACACAGCTTCCTCAGCAGGCAGATAAAACACGTATTCAGAATGGTATTGGTATCATCACCCTATTTGAAGTGGGACTTCACATCTTTTACACTCCACCGGGGAATCATGTAAAAAGTCTGGATATTACCAACATCTCAGAGGTGAATAGTGAAAATGGAGCGAAAAGAAAAGTGGCAGTAAACATCCATAATGACGGAAATACCATCAATGATGCCACCGTTGAGTTTGAACTAACCGACAAAGACAGTGGTAAAGAAATAAAATTGACTCCAATTTCCATCTCCATGCTTCCCGATACCAATCAGACCGTTCAGTTTTCTTTACCTGAAAACATTTCCGGCAACTTCCTTGGTGTAGCAATTATCAAAATGGCAGAATCTAACGATTTACGCGTAGGCGAAAAAAACTTTAATTTTAAATAGAAAGTCTTGAAATCACAAAATGGAATATCACAATTAATCCTAAGAAGAACCTTCTTATCTTTTTTATTGGTTCTTCTGCACTTTTCTTTGGCATTTGCTCAGGAAAAGAAGGATATTCAGATCCATTTTGAGACTGACAGTATAGCTGTTGAGAAGGGTTCAACTTTTACTGATTTCTTAGTGATCGAGAATAAAAGTTCTGAAGCAATTACCATTCAGAATATCACACCTGAGGAAACATATCCGGGATTGCTTTTCTATCCCAAAAACGACTTTACCTTAAGCGCAGGACAGTCTAAAAATCTTCCTGTGAAACTGATCGCCAATCTGGATTTTATGAAAATGAGATCCAATGAGATCAGATTCAATATTTCTTACGCCACTCCGGCGGTTACCAAAACTGAAAGCGCCTCATTTTTTGTTAAAAAAGAAGAAAACAAAAACATCGCAATTTACACAGCCAGCTACGAAAATTTTATTAATCCGGCTTTGCCCGAATCGTCAATTCTGCTGATTGCGGAAAATCAGGGTTACAGTAAGCGAACCGTAAAGATCGATTTACAATCCATTCCGGATGGTCTGGAAATGATGCCCAAACAGCAAATCGTAACTCTGGAAGGATTAGAGAAACAAACCATTGAAATAAAAATCAGAGTCAGACAACAGAATACGCTTTATCCGGAATTTAATATTAATGCAATCGCCACAGATCTGCTTGATAATAAAATTGTGGGAAGCAACACGCTCTATCTGGTGATTTTATCGCACAACAGACAAATTGCCCGCGGAAATGAAGCGGTGAACGGAAGTAATTTTGCCGAAATCAGCTATAATGAAAACAGTTCAGGATTCAATTATCTGCAATTGAGAGGAAACACCGCATTCAGGATCGCTGAGAATTTAAAATCGCGCTTCAATATGGGAGCAGATTATTATCTTGAAGACGGCCGTTATAATCTGTATGATACTTGGCTGGAACTGGAGAGAAAAAACACCGTATTACGGGTGGGAAATGTTAACGGCAACGATTACGATTACCCTGTTTTCGGAAGAGGCGGAAAAGTTTCGACCAGATTTGGTAAAGATAATCAGCTTGAAGTTCTTGCACTGGAGAATAATTATAATCTGTATGGTACTTATTTCAAACAAACTGAAGGATCTACAATAGCCGGAGCAAAATATGGTTTTGGAAACGCTAAATCTTTCACCGGAAAAGTATCTTATATATTCGATCACGATCCGCGCTTTAACGTAGATACACAGGTAACAAACGCGACAACATCATTTTTAATTAATGATAAACATGTCATCCGTACAGAAGCCGGTCTTAGCCACGAAAAAGGACTTTCTAACAAAGATGAGAACACAGGCGCTTTAATGGCTGCCAATTACGAGGGAAAAATAGGGAAATGGGATGTACAATCTATTAATTCCTTTGCCTCCAAAAGTTATGCGGGGATTAAAAGAGGATCTTTTATCACAAATCAACGAATCAGCCGTCAGTTTTCGGATTCTCAGCGCGCTTTCATACAATATCAGAATTCGCAGGTAAACCCGGAGTTCCTGAGTTTCCAGAGTGCGCCGATCCAGCCCGGAAATACTTCTAATGTGCGTTATTATTTCAACAGCACAGAAGTTTTGGGATCAGGTTACCAGTTTTCTCTAAAAAAATGGAATTTTCTACTGGCTCCAAAGGTTGAAAGGCAAAAAACAGCAAATTTTTATACATCGCAGGAGCTTTTTTCTTACCGACTTGAAACCAACATCAATGCTACATTTGGTTCGCACGGATTGAATTTAACAGCGGAATATTCTTATTCAAAAGATAAAAATAAGGACGATTGGTTCAACA
>NZ_JBBCQL010000295.1:0-4709 GCF_037149975.1 Chryseobacterium sp. VD8
GGAGTTGCGAGTGGCGGTGGGTCCAAAAACCATTAATGGGCAATTTTTGGGCCTCCAGGATGGACACCATCTGTAACAAGATCCCATGATGGCTGGGGGTTTTACGAGCCTAGTTTAAAATATATTAAGTTTATGTTAAGCCGCGGTGAAAAAAAGAGATTACAATCAAGTGTGTTATTTACAAACAGAGGGATTAATAAAATTAAAGAAGATCCTGCTTTTGCAACTCTGCCTACTTGGGTATCTAATACTACTATTGAAGGTGATGTAATAAATGATTATACAAGAGCAATGTTTGCAAGTGGTAAACATTATTTGCCATCCAATCAGTTAACAGCAGGAAGAAAAGATTACGGAAGTAATAAGAACTTCATCATTGTACGTTATGCTGAAATTTTATTAATGTATGCAGAAGCAGTTGCAAGAGGAGCTAATCCTACAGCTGGTTCAGCTGTAAACGCTGTTAATATTGTTAGAAACAGAGCAGGACTAAGTGCTTTAGCTTCAGTAACTGCAGATCAGGTGATGGATGAAAAATATGCTGAGCTGGGTATGGAGTGGGGAATTCGTTATTATGATATGGTAAGACTTGGAAATACAGCTGCATTAAGTTATGATGGAAGAACATTCACTATGGATAAACAATTCTTACCTTATCCTTTAGCACAAATAGATAAAATTAATTCAATAAAATAGATATAATATCTTCTAATTATGAAAAATATAATAAAAATATTTCTTACGGGTATGGTGATCACAAGTTCACTATCTTGTCAAGATGGATATATTGACGATATAAATGAAGTTGCTCCAGGTAATGATGTTTCTGCTCCGACAATACAGATTGTAAACCCTTCAGGAAATCTCTTCATTCCTTCATCAGCTTCCGGAGCAAATATAAAATTTCAGTATAAAATTACTGATGATATTGAGATAGGCAATGTTGATGTATTTTTGGATGGTACTAAAATTGAGAGTAAAAATTCATTCTTAGATTATAGAATTTATAATGGAACATATTCTTATGATAATTTATCCATTGGAAGTCATACTATTAAGATTGATGCAAAAGATAAGACTGGAAAAGCAGCAACTCAATCTTTTACATTTACTGTAGATAAATACAATAAAAAAAGTCTTTATGAGACTTTGTATATGCCTTTTTCAGGAGGTAATGTCTTTACCGATCTTATCAGTACAAACAATCCATCTGTAACGGGTAGCCCAGTTACAGTTTCTGGGGGATACTCAGGAGCTGCATATGGTGGTGGGAATTCTGGATATTTAAGTTTTCCATTGTCCGGATTATATAGTACAGATGGAGTAAGTTTTACTTTTTGGTATAAGGTGAATTCTTCTCCAGACCGTGCGGGAATTATTACAATAAATGATGACAGTAATGATTCAAATGATAATAGAAAACAAGGATTGAGATTATTTAGGGAAGGTAATGCAACATCTCAAACAGTTAAGCTTAATGTTGGAGTTGGAGCTGATGAATCCTGGAATGATGGAGGAACATTATCAGTTAATAACCAATGGGTTCATGTAGCAGTTACTGTTTCTAAGACTGAATCTAAAATTTATTTTGATGGAACATTAGTGAGAACATCTTCATATACTACTCCTTTTGATTTTTCATCTAGCAGTAATGTAGTGATTGGTTCTGGTGCTCCGTCATTTTCGTATTGGGGACACAATTCTGACCTAAGTTTAATTGATGAGGTGCGAGTTTATAATAAAGCTCTAACTCAAGCTGAGGTAACGGCTAGTAAATTATACTAAATATATTTAATTAGAAATATAAATAAACACTTTATGGTTTTTTTGCTATAAAGTGTTTTTTATACTATACTTATTAATAATGAAAAAAAATCTAATCAAAATTAGTCTTGTTTTATCAGCTTTAGGCTTCATTACTGGCTGTTCAAATTCTGATGCTCCATCATTAGGCGAAACTTACAATCCTAATCCCGCCAACAACTACACCGATGCACAACTCATCGAAATGGTACAAAAAGATGCTTTAAAGTATTTTTGGGATTACGCCGAATCGGGATCAAAATTGGCAAGAGAAAGATATCATACCGATAATCCTTCTCTGGATGCAAATATTGTTACGACCGGAGGTTCAGGTTTTGGACTGATGACTATTTTAGTGGGTATTAAAAACGGGTATATTTCCAGAGCTGAAGCGGTTTCCAGATTAACAACCTCTCTTAATTTCCTTCAGAATGCCAATCGTTTTCACGGAGCATGGCCGCATTGGATTAACGGAACGAATGGTCAGGTTGTACCTTTCAGCCAGAAAGATAACGGAGGAGATTTGGTAGAAACTTCATTTCTTGCGCAGGGACTGATCTGTGTGAGAGAATATTTTAAAAATTCTTCAGATGCTTCAGAACTGGCAATTTCTCAGAAAGCCGATGTGCTATGGAAAGGAATTGAATGGAACTGGTATACACAAAATCCTGCAGCTCCTAATATGCTTACATGGCATTGGTCTCCCAATTATGATTGGCAGATGAATATGCCGTTAAGAGGCTTTGACGAGACGTTAATTACCTATGTCATGGCTGCTGCATCTCCAAACTATTCAATCGCTAAACCTGTTTATCAGCAGGGATGGGCAAGAAGCGGAAGTATAAAAAATACAGGATCTCAGTATGGATTACCTGTTGTGGTCAATCATAACGGTGCAAATGGCACGGTAGGTCCGATGTTTTGGTCGCATTATTCATTTTTAGGACTGGATCCGAGAGGCTTGTCCGATGAATATGTAAACTATGGCGATGCTACAACCAATCATGCCAAAATAATGTATCAGTATTGCGTTGCCAATCCAAAAGGATGGCAGGGCTATAATTCAAAAAGTTGGGGACTTACAGCAAGTTATTCCCGAAATCCAAATACAGGAGCAGACGATTACGCTGCACATCAGCCAAATAACGATTTAGGAATTATTTCTCCTACAGCAGCATTGTCGAGTATGCCCTACACACCTGCAGAAAGTATGAATATGCTCAGATTTCTGTATAATGAAAATTATAATAAATATGTAGGCGTTGCAGGACCTTACGATGCTTATTCTGTTCATTACAATTGGGTGACGCCAAGATATCTCGCAATAGATCAGGGAACGATTGCACCAATGGTAGAAAATTATAAAAGCCAGTTTTTATGGCAGTTATTTATGAATGCGCCAGACGTGAAGCAGGGATTAATAAAATTAGGATTCCATTCTACACAGTATGGATTTTAAACAAAATTAAATTATGAAAAGGATAATACTTTCAGTCATCACTATATCATCACTCTCGGTTTCGTGTAAGAACTCACAGACTTCCATGCAGGAAGTTTCAAAAGTTCAGATTGTAAAAAGCAATATCACAGACGAGCAGTTAATGGATAAGGTGCAAAAAGATGCTTTAAAGTATTTTTGGGATTATGCAGAGCCCAATTCAATGTTGGGAAGAGAACGTTATCACGAAGATAATATCTATCCGGATAATGATAAACATGTTGTGACGACAGGAGGATCTGGATTTGGACTGGCAACCATTTTAGTGGGTGTAGAAAGAGGATTTATCCCAAGAAAAGATGCGGTGAAAAGATTGACTACCATGATGGATTTTCTTGCAAAAGCAGATCGTCATAAAGGAGCCTGGTCGCACTGGATCAATGGTGAAACTGGAAAAACAGTGCCGTTCGGCAAAAAAGATAATGGAGGAGATCTGGTAGAAACCGCTTTCTTAACTTCAGGAATTTTAATGGTTCGTGAATATTTTAAAAACGGAAACGCAGAAGAAAAAGCGCTGGCAAAAAAATGTGACGAGCTTTGGAAAGGTGTCCAATGGAACTGGTACACAAAAGGTGGACAGAAAGTCCTTTACTGGCATTGGTCGCCCGATTATCAGTGGGAAATGAACTTTCCGTTGGAAGGCTACAACGAATGTTTAATTACTTACATTTTAGCCGCTTCGTCACCTACTTATCCGATTGATGCCGAAACCTATTACAAAGGCTGGACAAGAAACGGAACCTACCTTTCAGATAAAGAAAAATATGGTCTGCCGATGTACGTAAAGCACAATGGTGCAGCAGAATATGGAGGGCCATTATTTTGGGCACATTATTCCTATATCGGTCTCGATCCGACGAACTTATCAGATAAATTAATCAAAAACTATTTTGATTTAAATAAAAATCAGGTTCTTATTGATTACAAATATTGCGTTGAAAATCCCAAAAACTGGAAAGGATATGGATCCAATTATTGGGGATTAACAGCCAGTTATTCAAGAAATGAGGACGGAAGCGCAGGATATGATGCACATTTTCCGCAAAATGACCGTGGGGTAATTACTCCTACTGCGGCGTTGAGCAGTTTTCCGTATTCTCCAAAAGAATCAATGGATTTTTTAAGATTTATTTACACCCAAAAACCTGAATTTATTGGCTCAGCCGGGCCTTACGATGCAACGTCTATTCATTATAATAACTGGACAACGCCGAGATATCTCGCGATTGATCAGGGAACGATTGCTCCAATGATAGAAAATTACAGAACCGGATTTTTGTGGAAACTATTCATGAATGCATCCGAAATTCAGCAAGGATTAAAGAAACTAAGCTTCAAATCGGAAAAATACCATATTAAATAATTTTTTCAGGAGCTTTTTCCCGCTTTCCGCACTCGCTATTTTAGA
>NZ_JBBCQL010000296.1:0-4692 GCF_037149975.1 Chryseobacterium sp. VD8
CTTTCAAAAATTATTATCTTCGTGATGAAGGACAACTTTTTCATCATCCAGATATTTTTCTTTCAGGTTGTGAATTGCTTTCAAAAATTATTATCTTCGTGATGAAGGACAACATACTTGCTGTTGTTACTTTATTAAGCTCAGTTGTGAATTGCTTTCAAAAATTATTATCTTCGTGATGAAGGACAACTTTGGGAATGTAAACAAACCCTATCCTTTAGTTGTGAATTGCTTTCAAAAATTATTATCTTCGTGATGAAGGACAACGAATTCATTGTTAACGATTGTAGATAGGATGTTGTGAATTGCTTTCAAAAATTATTATCTTCGTGATGAAGGACAACTTCAGCCTCAAACAAAAGAAAGTCTTTTAGGTTGTGAATTGCTTTCAAAAATTATTATCTTCGTGATGAAGGACAACATTAGTGGACTTGTACAATGTGATTTATTCGTTGTGAATTGCTTTCAAAAATTATTATCTTCGTGATGAAGGACAACACTGCTGCTGAGGCTTACACAGCGCATAAGGTTGTGAATTGCTTTCAAAAATTATTATCTTCGTGATGAAGGACAACCGCTGAGCCCATCGAGAGGTTGAGACGCCCGTTGTGAATTGCTTTCAAAAATTATTATCTTCGTGATGAAGGACAACGGCAGGCATTGAAAGGGTTTCGCAATTGGGGTTGTGAATTGCTTTCAAAAATTATTATCTTCGTGATGAAGGACAACGTATAAAATCTACATTTACTCCGGAATCATGTTGTGAATTGCTTTCAAAAATTATTATCTTCGTGATGAAGGACAACTGAAGACTTGTTTACAAAAATCTTCGATAAGTTGTGAATTGCTTTCAAAAATTATTATCTTCGTGATGAAGGACAACATCGAAATATACCGTAAATGGTTTGTCCTGGTTGTGAATTGCTTTCAAAAATTATTATCTTCGTGATGAAGGACAACAACGCCTCAATTACGGAAAGTGTGACACATGTTGTGAATTGCTTTCAAAAATTATTATCTTCGTGATGAAGGACAACATCGAAATATACCGTAAATGGTTTGTCCTGGTTGTGAATTGCTTTCAAAAATTATTATCTTCGTGATGAAGGACAACAACGCCTCAATTACGGAAAGTGTGACACATGTTGTGAATTGCTTTCAAAAATTATTATCTTCGTGATGAAGGACAACCTGCTGTAAGTGTTAAATTACCTGTATTGCGTTGTGAATTGCTTTCAAAAATTATTATCTTCGTGATGAAGGACAACCTTTTATCTTGGTCTCTTTATCACTCTTTAGTTGTGAATTGCTTTCAAAAATTATTATCTTCGTGATGAAGGACAACATTACTTCCAGATTATCCTCATTGTATAATGTTGTGAATTGCTTTCAAAAATTATTATCTTCGTGATGAAGGACAACTTCCTTATAAATATGATGTAAATATATTGTGTTGTGAATTGCTTTCAAAAATTATTATCTTCGTGATGAAGGACAACGATTACCAATAAAGGAAACTGCGCCGGATGGTTGTGAATTGCTTTCAAAAATTATTATCTTCGTGATGAAGGACAACTTACAGAAAATCCATACGCAGGACAGCCTGGTTGTGAATTGCTTTCAAAAATTATTATCTTCGTGATGAAGGACAACTTAGATTTTTTACAAGACAAATCACCTAATGTTGTGAATTGCTTTCAAAAATTATTATCTTCGTGATGAAGGACAACAATTAATATATGATAATGCGGTCTTTTAGTGTTGTGAATTGCTTTCAAAAATTATTATCTTCGTGATGAAGGACAACTTTAAGTTCCTTGAACTTTGCATCGAGCATGTTGTGAATTGCTTTCAAAAATTATTATCTTCGTGATGAAGGACAACAAAAGAATTTTTGCTCGTCAAACGGTCTTTGTTGTGAATTGCTTTCAAAAATTATTATCTTCGTGATGAAGGACAACCGTTAGTGTTGGAAGATGGAAGAACTTACGGTTGTGAATTGCTTTCAAAAATTATTATCTTCGTGATGAAGGACAACTAGTCCAAAGTACTTTTCAACTCACCATCAGTTGTGAATTGCTTTCAAAAATTATTATCTTCGTGATGAAGGACAACATTACCAATGCAGAAGTAATCAACATCGAGGTTGTGAATTGCTTTCAAAAATTATTATCTTCGTGATGAAGGACAACGAACCATTTACATTTAAAGTTACATTCTTTGTTGTGAATTGCTTTCAAAAATTATTATCTTCGTGATGAAGGACAACCCGAACAACAACAAGTAATGACAGACGTAGGTTGTGAATTGCTTTCAAAAATTATTATCTTCGTGATGAAGGACAACCTCAAAAAATAATCCATTGGTTTTCAATGGATTATTTTATATTTTAAAAACAACAAAATCTCTAAAAGTTAATTATAATCTATCTCTAATTATCTTTTTTGATTTTCTATTTGGGAATTGCTTTGACTCAGCCAAATCGAATCCAATGCTTTTCGTCGAATCCGCCCACGCTTATCCGGCTGCGGATTTCAAAATTATTATCTTCGTGATGAAGGACAACCTCAAAAAATAATTCATTGGTTTTCAATGGATTATTTTATATTTTAAAAATAACAATATCTCTAAAAGTTAATTATAATCTATCTCTAATTATCTTTTTTGATTTTCTATTTGGAAATTGCTTTGACTCAGCCAAATCGAATCCAACGCTTTTCGTCGAATCCGCCTACGCTTATCCGATTGCGGATTTCAAAATTATTATCTTCGTGATGAAGAACAACCTCAAAAAATAATCTACTGGTTTTCAGTAGATTATTTTTTTAGGATTTAAAATTCAGAACAATTCGAGTTGTTGGAAGGTCGGAGGAGGTTCTTCTTTATTTCTGGCAAAAAAGATTTCGATGTCTCCAAACTGCTTATCGGTAATGCACATAATGGCTACTTTTCCGGCTTTCGGAAGCATAAATTTCACTCTTTTGATGTGTACTTCTGCATTTTCGCGGCTCGGACAGTGTCGTACATACATCGAAAACTGAAATAAGGTAAACCCGTCATCAATTAAAGCCTTCCGGAAACGGTTTGCATCTTTCATATTCGCTTTCGTTTCGGTCGGGAGGTCATATAATACTAAAACCCACATAATTCGGTATGCATTAAACCTTTCGGCGTTCATTTTGGTGACTATTGTTTGTTTTATCGTAACGTTTGCAGTCCGACCTGAGTGGTGCTCTTTTTGCGGGTTTTTGTCCTTCGACTCCACTCAGGATAAACTCCAGGCGGATAAAGCTGCCATAAAAATTATATCAATTCCGGATAGGAAATCAGTCGTTTTTCTCCTGTATAGCATTTGTAAAGCGACGAAGCGGTTGTTTTTACAGCAACCAGTAACGGTCTTGTTTTGTCATCAATACGCACATCTTTGGTCGCAATCTGGAGAATATGCGCTTTAAATTCTTTCGTTAGTTCTTCGGTATCCGGATGAATCTTCAGCCATTGCATCACAAGCAGATCAACAAACGGACGGTAAGGTTCCATTAAATCATCGGCAAGGCAATATGGGTTGTATTTATTTTTATGAAAAATACCGAGAACTGGCAACAGTCCGGTTTCTACAATGGCTCTTGCGACAATGCTTCTGAGCACGGCATATCCAAAATTAAAAAACTGATTGGGTGAATCTCCAAAACGCTGCCTCAAAAAGTCCAGACTGATGAGGTATTTCCAGTAATGCTGCGCCGCAATCCCTTCCATATTCGTTATATCACCGGATTTTACATTTCTCTGATATTCAATCATCGGTTCATAGTAATTCCCCAGTTTCATCAGTACATTTTTTTGGTTTTCGATCTTACATTCCACCGTCTGTTTCCAAAGCTGTTTTTTCAGCGGTTCACTGGCTTCCAACTGATCTTTTACCCGATCGGAATGTTCGGTATGCCCATACAACGGAAGCATTATTCCATGCGGTAAATGATGGGCATCGCAACTCACCACCACGACATTATTTCCCATCATTTTCTGAATCAGATGGTGCGAAATGGTAATCTGATAATGATCCAGCATCAACAACCCCAAATCTTCCACAGGAACACTCCCCTTTTCCGTTTTGGTTTCCGGACAGAGAATTTTTAATTGCTCGTCTTTAAGTTTAAGATAAGCAGGATTGCCGATGTAGATGGAGCGGGTGATCATACTATAAATGTTTTAATATTCTCCTATTTGAACTATCTTACCTAAATGATTAAGCCTTACTTTTACAATAGATCTCAAATTATTAGAGCTTTGAATTACTTTATATGACGTACCTCTTAACACAGAATTTACATCTACACTTGTTTCTAAATGATGTCTAAACCAAAATCCAGAAAGCAATGATCCGAACTTCTGCACTCTAAAAAGATTTTTAGAAATCAAACTCAGATTTTTATCATCAAATAAATCAACTTCTTTCGGATCAAAATCGTCTGATGGAAATAAAAACATTTCATTCTGTTTCATTGTAAATAAGAATTTCCAACCTAACTCAGAATTATATTCTTTGTCAATAATTGGTAAATTCTGATTTACTCTTTCTACAGCTTCATAAAAACTCACAACTTTCTCCTGTAGGTTTCCATTTTCATCTTCATAAATTGCAACGTGATGATTATTTCCTGTACTCACGAAATCAACAGCTATCTTTTGACC
>NZ_JBBCQL010000297.1:0-4663 GCF_037149975.1 Chryseobacterium sp. VD8
ACTACTTGCAAATATAAAGTAATGGATTTAATTTTGTAACTTAAATTCTTTTAATCTTAATTATATTTAAATATTTAAAACTATTAAAATAATGAAAGCTTTAGTAATAAACGGACACGTACGATGGCCACAAATAGCCGAAGGTAAACTTAATCAGACAATTTTTGAAGAAAGTATAACCTCATTCAGAGAAAAAGGATACGAAATCCTGGAAACAACCATAGACAAAGGATATGATGTGCCACAGGAAGTAGAAAAATGGATAAATGCAGATTTTATTTTGTTTCATTTCCCTATTAACTGGTTCGGAATGCCAGCAAAAACCAAAGCATATATAGATACTGTGCTGATGAGCGGCTATGGAAAAATATACGCAGGAGACGGAAGAAATAACGGCGGGAAATATGGTACCGGCGGATTATTAAAAAGCAGGGGAATGATTGTGAATACATGGAATGCTCCTGAAGAAACTTTCGGAACTCCGGAACAATTATTAAGTGATATATCCATGGAAGATTTTACAAAACCATTTACGGCAGCTTTGCAGTTTCTTGGTGTAGAACCGCAGCCTACCTTTGCATTTTACGATGTTTTCAAAAACCCTGATATAGAAAACGATCTAAAGAAATATAAAGAACATATAACAAAATATATTTAACATATCATGAACAGAATACAGGTAATTTTAGCCATAGACACAAACAATCTTCCAGAAAATTTTCAGCAGATCCTGAAACATGAACAGGAAGTATTAGCAGACTGGAAAGAAAAAGGAATTCTGGAACATCTGTTTTTAACACAGACCAAAGATGCAGCCGTTATCATTCTGAAAGAGGTTGATGAAGCAAAAGAACTTATTGAAACTTTACCACTTTATCAGATAAAAAAAAGTGTGGAATACTTAAATTTAGTGAAACAGTTTTAAAATACAGTAAAAGAGTAAGAAGTAATTTTTACTCTTTTTTATTTGAATGGCTTTTTATAGTCATTGAATTTATCTGCGGTATACCAATTAATGATAATTCATAACTCAAAAAAAACCTATTGATTCCTGCCTATTTTGTATATTTGAAAGATTAAGAGAATTTATGTCAGAAACATCAGTACAGTTCGGGAAAGTTATCAGTCAGTGCCGCGAATTATTCAGCAAAAAATTACAGGATTACGGTGCAGCGTGGAGAGTTTTAAGACCAAGCTCAATTACGGATCAGATTTATATTAAAGTGAACAGAATCCGCACGTTACAAATGACTGACAAAAAAATGGTGGACGAAAGTGAAGAAGATGAATTCATAGCCATTGTGAACTATTCCATTATCGGACTGATTCAGCTTGAAAAAGGTTTTTCCAACGATTTTAATGAAAATAAAGAAGAGATTTTAGAGCTTTACAATCATTATGCGACAGAAGCACAGCAATTAATGGAAAGAAAAAACCATGATTACGGAGAGGCTTGGAGAGATATGAGAATTTCCTCTATAACAGATCTTATTTACCAGAAAGTTTTGAGAACCAAGCAAATTGAAGATAACCAAGGCGTTACTCTTGTTTCTGAAGGTTTGGACGCCAATTATTTTGATATGCTGAATTATGCGGTTTTCTGCCTGATCAAATTTTCTGAAAAAGCAGCCAGTGTAGAATAAAAAAACAAATTAATTATGATAAAAGGTTTATTACGATTTCTTCTTGCGGTTATTTTCATCCTTTCAGGGTTTGTAAAAGCAGTGGATCTGGTTGGTTTTTCCTTTAAAATGGAAGAATATTTTGCCCCGAATGTTTTTAATATGCCGTTCTTTGAAAAGTTTGCACTGCCGCTTTCGATATTTGTTGTGGTTCTGGAACTTATTCTGGGCTTTATGCTTTTGATTAAACTGAAACTTAAATTCACGCTTTCTGCATTAATTGCACTTTGTATTTTCTTTGGTTTCCTTACCTTTTATTCTGCCTATTACAATGTGGTAACAGATTGCGGATGTTTCGGGGATGCTATTAAATTTACGCCGTGGCAGAGTTTCATGAAAGATATTGTACTTCTGGTAGGATTAATTGCTGTTTTTATTCTTTACAGAAAAGATTTTAAGAAAAAAGATGCGTACAGCTACAGTGCAAAAAAAGAGACAGGAAATAAATTCAAATATATTCTTCTGGGCGTTTTTTCTGTTGCCATGATTCTGGTCGGCGCACACGGAATAGTTCATGAACCTGTTATCGATTTCCGCGATTATAAAATCGGAACCGATCTGAGAGCTGAAAAAGCTAAAATTGCTAAAAATCCGTCCCAGTATAAAACGTTTTATTCCCTGAAAAACTCTAAGACCGGAGAAGTTCTGAAAGTAAATCAGGATGATTATATCAAAAAAACAGAATATTGGGCAGAAGGATCACCATGGAAAATAGAAGAAGGAAAAAATGAATCTGTTCTGGTAAAAGAAGGCTACAAATCTGAAATTGCAAAATTCAAGCTTGAAGATACCACAGGAACGGATCTTACTCAGCAGATTATCAATGCTCCGAAAGCCATTTTAATTTTCACGTACTATCCGCAAAACGTTTCTCCAGAACTTATTAAACAGCTTGAAACTAAAGTAAAAACTCAGGGTACACCTGCTGTGTACGGGGTTTCAACGCTTCCGAATACTTTTAAATCCATTAAAAATTTGATGATGGATGCCACAGCCATTAAAACCATCGCAAGAAGCAATCCTTTTGTTCTGGTTCTTGAAAACGGAAAAATTGTGGACAAACAGCCTGCAAAAGATTATCTGAAATAAAAAAACACTAAAATTTAAACTATATCAATGCAAAAGTCTAACAAACCCATTGCCGGTTATCATTTATTGATGATTCTTTCTTCTGTAGACGGAGAATTTGCTCCGGAAGAAGGAATGCTTGTTCAGCAGTATCTAGCCGATGAATTTCCTTTTAAAATGAATCTTGATAATGAACTTGAAACCATTGCCCTACTTCAGCCGGAAGAATGGAAAGATCATTTTGAATTTCACGCACGTTGTTTCTACGACGATTCTACGGAAGAGGAAAGAACAAGTTTCATCCAGTTTGCCAAAACGCTTATTAAGGCGGATAATAAAGTAACGGATGAAGAGCATACTTTTTATACGCTTTTGAAAAATCTTTGGAATATTAATCGATAATTAGTCATTAAAAGTTAGAAATCCTTTTCTGACTTTTAGTTTTTAACTTTAAAATAAAAAGAAACTATGAAAAGAAAAATAGTTGCAGGAAACTGGAAAATGAACAAAAATGTAATTGACGCTCAACAGCTAATGGTTCAGTTACTAAGCTATAAAAATAACAATACAACCAACTGCGAAGTATGGATTGCGCCTCCGTCTCTGTATCTGATGATGGCGAAAGATGTTTTTGAAAAGGATGAAATCGGCGTTTTCGCTCAGGACATCAGTGAACATGAAAGCGGAGCGTACACAGGAGAAATCTCTGTGGATATGCTTGAATCGATTGATGCAACAGGTTCTTTAATCGGGCATTCTGAAAGAAGACAATATCACGGCGAAACAGATTCTCACTGCAACAGAAAGGTAAAATTAGCTTTGGATAAAGGTTTGATTCCTGTTTACTGTAACGGAGAAACTTTGGAACAGAGAAAAGCAGGACAGCATTTTGAAGTGGTAAAAAATCAGACTGAAGTAGCTCTTTTCACACTTTCAGCAGAGGAAATTAAAAAAGTAGTGATCGCTTACGAACCGGTTTGGGCAATCGGAACAGGAGAAACTGCAACCCCGGAACAGGCACAGGAAATCCACGCTCACATCAGAAGCATTATCGCTGCAAAATACGGACAGGAAGTTGCTGATGAAGTTTCTATTCTTTACGGAGGTTCTGTAAAACCGGATAATGCAAAGGAAATATTCTCTCAGCCGGATATTGATGGAGGTCTGATCGGCGGAGCCGCTTTAAAACTGGAAGATTTTTCTAAGATTATTGAAGCTTTTAATTAATCGAAAATAAGGCTGTGAAAAAATTTATACTGCTGTTTCTGGGAATATTATTATTTGATATTCTTTATGTGTTTATCTACGACCAGTTTTTCATCGGTATAAAACCTGAATTTTTGCAGTACCCGTTGTCAGTCATAAAAGTTTTGGCGAGCTCACCTGCAGTATTGTTTGATCCGTTACTGCCCTTTTATGCGCCAATTGCTTTTTATAAGGTATTCCTGATACTTTTAGGAAATGTTTTCATACAGACGTTTTTAATTTACAGGATGTTCTATAAAAAGACAAGATCTACAGAAAATTAAAAAATAAATCCGGCGGCATCTTCGATGCCGCCGGATTTTTTATAATCAGAGTTTGTAAAATTACAGTTTGTGCTTTTATATTTTAGATGGTCTGTTCTTCATGTTTGCCTTCTTTTATTTCTTCTACCATCTTTGCATTAAAGGCGGGAAGATCTTTCGGAGTACGGCTTGTTACCAAACCCTGATCTACTACAACTTCGCTGTCTTCCCAATTCGCTCCCGCATTTTTAAGATCTTTGCTGATTGAATTTACCGACGTCATTTTTCTTCCATCCACTACTTCGGCGTTAATGAGAATTTGTGGTCCGTGACAAATGGCAGCAACGGGTTTGTGCTGCTGGAAAAAGTCTCCTACAAAAGATAAAGCCGTTTCGTTGGTTCTTA
>NZ_JBBCQL010000298.1:0-4658 GCF_037149975.1 Chryseobacterium sp. VD8
TGGATCGTAGAACACGCAGCAAAATTAGCGATCGAAAAGGCAAAAGAATATGTGCCGGGAAAACCAAACATCTCATGGGGAAATTTCGTAAAAGATTCTGTAAAATAAGAATATCAACAAAAAGCACGAAAAAAAATGCATCAATTTACTATTGGAATCGAAGAAGAATATCAGATTATTGATGTTGAGAGCCGGGATCTGGTTTCTCATGTTTCGAAAATTATTGAAGGCGGAAAAGCTGTTTTAAGTGAAAATTTAAAGCATGAAATGCATGAATCCATGATTGAAATGGAAACAGGAATCTGCCAGAATATTCAGGAGGCAAAAGCCGAATTAACGAATTTAAGAAGACATCTTATAAAAACCGCCCACGAACAGGGACTGAGAGTTTCCGGCGGCGGAACGCATCCTTTCTCCAATTGGGAACACAACACCATTACAAACGGAGAGCGGTACATTAAAATTGTGGACGATATGGGTGATGTGGCAAGAGGAAATTTAATTTTCGGACTTCATGTCCATATCGGAATTCCGAACCGTGAAGAAGGCGTAAGAATCCAGAACGTGATGAGGTATTTCCTTCCGCACGTTTATGCACTATCAACAAACTCTCCTTTCTGGATCGGAAGAAACACAGGTTTTAAATCTTACCGACAGGAAATTTTTGTAAAATTCCCAAGAACCGGAATTCCAAGCTTTTTTAATTCTTTAGCTGAATTTGACAGTTATGTAGATCTTTTGGTAAAAACAGGAACCATTGATAACGCTAAAAAAATATGGTGGGATCTCAGAGTTCATCCGTTCTACCCTACGATCGAATTCAGAATCTGCGATATGCCGATGAGAATTGATGAAACTGTTTGTCTCGCTGCTATTATGCAGGCTTTGGTTGCCAAAATTTATAAACTTCATCAGCAGAATTTAAGTTTCAGAAGCTACAGAAGATTACTGTTAAACGAAAACAAATGGCGTGCTTCAAAGAGCGGAATTGAAGCTCATCTGATTGACTTCGGAAAAGAAGAATCTGTTCCATATCCTGATTTATTAAAGGAACTTCTTGAGTTTATTGATGATGTGGTGGACGAATTGGGATGCAGAAAAGAGGTTGAATATGCATGGACCATTCTTGAAAACGGAACCGGAGCAGACCGACAGCTTAAAGTATTCAATGAAACGGGTGACCTTACGAAAGTTGTTGATTATATGATCTCAGAAACAGAGTATGGCATAACACACGGTAAAACTGCTTCATAATTTTTTGATAACTTTGTAAAAAATATGAAGTCGTATGAAAGATATTCGAATTGCTTTGCTGGACATGAACAACAATCATGTTAATCAGGGTTTTAAAAATATTAAAGAAATTTCCGAAGCATTTAAAAAGAGCTGTGTTCAGGAAAACGTAAGCATTGAAACATTCGATGTGAGATTTAAAAATGAAATGCCCAATGTTGAGGATTTCGATATTTTTATTTCTTCGGGAGGTCCGGGAGATCCGCACAGAGAAGGTCTAGAATGGGAGGATAAATTTGCTGCGTTTCTGGATAATGTTTTTGAACATAACCAGTACAGCGACGACAAAAAGTATCTGTTTCTGATCTGTCATTCTTTTCAGCTGGCAAGTATTCACTGGAAACTTGGAAATATCTGCAAAAGGAAATCGTATTCTTTCGGCGTAATGCCGGTTCATAAAACCGAAGAAGGAGAACAGGAATTTTTATTCAAAAATCTTCCGGATCCTTTCTATGCAGTAGATTCCAGAGCGTATCAGTTTATCGAACCGGATCATGACCGTTTTGAGGAACTGGGTATGAAAATCGTTGCCATTGAAAAATTCCGCCCGCACATTAACCTTGAAAGAGCGGTAATGGCGATTCGTTTTTCGGAGGAAATATTCGGAACACAGTTTCATCCGGAAGCCAATCCTGCAGGGATGATTGAAAATCTTAAAGATGAAAAGAACAAGCAGGCGATGATCGAGAATTTCGGAATGGAAAAGTATCTTGAAACGGTAGACAGAATGGATGATGAAGATAAGATTATCCTTACTCAGGCACAGATTCTGCCGAGATTTTTGCAGTTCGCAAAAAAAAACGTTTTGAAGCAGGCAGAAACAATGGCTTAAATTTGTAATACACGAAATTATCAATACAAAAAATCGGGCAAAAAACTGTCCGATTTTTTAAATCACAAAAAGAAAAAGAATTATGATTCCAAAATACAGAAAGCAATTTAATCAGGAATTTTCTCAGGAAAAATACAGTCAGTTTAAAGAGATATTGAAACAGAAAAGTGGTCTGGAAGCCGGATTCAGAATTTCCGAAAGTCCTTTGTTTTTAACAAAAGAATTTGAATCTAAACTCATTGATGCCAGCGAAAGTATCATTACACAGATTAAAAATCTTCCTGAGGAGACTTTACAAAAGGCGATTCCTGATAACTGCAGGGTTCCCAACGACACAAAGCAGCCTCACTTTTTCACGATAGATTTCGGGATCTGCAAGAGCGAAAACGGCGAGATTGAACCTCAGCTGATCGAGCTGCAGGCTTTTCCTTCACTGTATGCATTTCAGAAAGTCTTTGAACAGACATTTTGTGATGTTTATCCTTTTCTTTCGGAGCTGCAAAATAAAACACCTCATGAAGATTTTAAAAATTATATGAAGGATTTAATTCTGGGTGACGAAAATCCTGAACATGTAATTCTTCTTGAAATTTATCCTGAAAAACAGAAAACCGCCATCGATTTTGTTTTGACTGAAAAATTACTGGGAATAAAAACGGTCTGTTTAACCAAAATAAAAAAAGACGGAAGAAAATTATTCTATGAAAACGATGGAAAATTAACAGAAATCAGAAGGATTTACAATCGTGTTATTTTCGACGAATTAGACCGGATTCCGGATCTGAAAACCGAATTCGATTTCCGTGAAGATGTTGATGTAATCTGGGTTACGCATCCGAACTGGTTTTTTAAAATTTCTAAATTCCTTCTTCCGCTTTTACAGCATCAGTTTGTTCCGAAAAGCTACTTCCTTCATGAATTTCCGGAAAGCGAAAGCCTTGAAAATTTCGTTTTAAAACCTTTATTTTCTTTTGCAGGAAGCGGAGTGAATTTAAATCCGACAAAGGAAATTACAGATGCCATTGAGGATAAAGAAAACTATATTTTGCAGAGAAAGGTAAACTATGAGCCGATTTTTGAGGATATCAACGGAGAGTTTTCAAAAGCAGAGATCAGATTACTGTATATCTGGCGCGAAAATGACGAACGTCCTATTCTACTGGAAAATCTGGGCAGAATGACGAAAGCAGCCATGGTAAATGTGGATTTTAACAAAAAAGATGCAATCTGGATCGGAAGTTCAAATGCTTTTTTTGCGGAGGAATAGATTATACGAATAAACAATGGAAGAAAAGTCAGCTTTTGAAGAGTTTGAAACACAGGGCAATACACGAAGAAGGAGTTTATTGCCGCTCTGGATCAAAATATTTTTATGGTTCTTTTTGATTGGAGGTTTTTTTGCGGTCATTTTTTTAATGATTGCACCTTTTTTAAGTAATATAAGTTTGTCGCTTTACGGCATCAATGCCAATCATCCTTACACTTTACCCGGAATAATTGTAACATTACTGTTTATATTCAAAGGAATTGTTGCCTACGGACTTTGGTTTGAACAGAAATGGGCGCCACAAACTGCTATTATTGATGCTTTTTTGGGTATTGCAATTTGTATCATCATGATGTTTGTTATTCCTTTTACGGTTCCAAATATAAGTTTTACCATAAGATTAGAATTAATCCCTTTATATTTTTATCTGGTTAAAATGCAGAAAATAAAATCTATCTGGGAAAATATGTAATAAAAAAGCTTCGAAATTCGAAGCTTTTTATTTAGTATCGGCGGCATCTTCGATGCCGCCGATACTTCTAAATCATAGTATGATTATATTTTATCATCTTCAAGCAATTCTCTCGCCTGATATTCCTGAACCAGATCAATCGCATTTGAAATCACATCGCTTAAAGCGGTAATGAAGGTTCCTTCTTCAGCCATTCCCATGGCGTGTTTCAGGGCTTCAATTTCTTTTGGTATAATCTCATAGCTTACATCTCTTCCGGAAGACTGCATTCCTTCGATAATTAAGCCGTTGATTTCCTCTTCCGTTCTTCCGCGAAGATGTTTCTCGTTTCGGATGATAATATGATCGAACATTCTTCCGGCAATTTTCCCACATTCTCTGATGTCATTATCACGTCTGTCTCCTACCCCGGAAATAATTCCGATCTTCTTCGCTGCTTCTACATTTTTAAGATAATCTTCAATTGCTTCATACCCTGCAGGATTATGTGCAAAATCGATCAGTACTTTAAAGCTTTTGAATTTAAATACGTTCAATCTTCCCGGAGTAAGCTGCGCACTTGGTATAAATGTTCTTAAAGAATTCGAAATATCTTCGATCCCGAAACCGTAAAGATAAGATGCCAAACTTGCTGCGAGAACGTTTTCGATCATGAATTTAGCCTTTCCTTCCATCGTGATCGGGAAATCTTTTGCCTTTCCGATCCTGATCTTCCAGTCTCCTTTTTTAATGGTGACAAACCCTTCTTCATATACACAGGTAATTTTACCTTCTTTAGCGAATTTTTTGATGTG
>NZ_JBBCQL010000299.1:0-4648 GCF_037149975.1 Chryseobacterium sp. VD8
TGAAGACGATGATTATGAAAACAGCTACGAGGACTATGATGATGAAGATTATGACGACGATGACTATGATGATGAAGATTACGACGACGATGAAGACGATAACGACAACAGAGGTCGTGGAAGAGGAAGAAGCGGAAACGGAAATCAGCAGAGAGACAACCAGGGAAGATTTACTTCAGGAAGCGGAAGAGGAGGTTCGCGCAGCGGATCGGGAAGATCTTCAGGTTCAAATTCCGGCAGATCAGGATCAGGATCGGGTTCAAGATCCGGCGGAAGAGGAAGGTCATCTTCGGGTAACTCAAACGACGATAATTATGATCACAGACATGATAATCCGGGAAGACCGAGAGGAAGCAGAAACAGTGGCGGAAGATCCGGTTCGGGTTCCGGCTCAAACTCCGGAAGATCATCGAATTCCAATTCAGGAAGCAGCAGAGGAAACTCAGGTTCAGGTTCAAGATCAGGAAACAGCAGCGGTTCAGGTCGAAGCTCCAGTTCAGGATCTGGTAACGGAACTTCAAGAAGAGGTTTCGCATCAATGAGCAAAGCCGAACGTACGAGAATCGCTCGTATGGGAGGACAGGCTTCTCACGGAGGCGGAAGATCTTCAGGTTCCGGCAGATCGGGATTTGGAGGCAGACGTAATTCATAATTCTTTTTCAGATTACCTCTTTATTTGTGATTATGTAAAGGGGTAATCTTTTCATAAACTTAAACACCAAAAGCAAAATTATGGCAACCAAAACCACAGAAAATAAAGATAACAGCACGGTTAAAGATTCTTCGGCAACTGCAGAAACAGCAGCTTCTGCCTCTAAAAAAAACATACAGGCAGATAATGCTTCCGTAAATGAAAGTGAGATGAAAAATTCTCCGCTTCATAAGTTTTTTGTTTCTGCACTTAAAGACATCTATTTCGCGGAAAATGCAATTATTGATGCCTTAGACAAAATGCAGGAAGCTGCTACAACGGAAGAATTAAAGGAAGCTTTCGAAGATCATCAGCTTCAGACGAAAAAGCACGTAAGCCGGCTTGAAAAAGTTTTTAAATTGATTGATGAAACTCCCGAAACAAAAGAATGCAAGGCAATTAAAGGAATCATCGAAGAAGGTGAAGAAATTATAAAATCTACCGAAGAAGGTTCTATGACGCGTGATGCAGCACTTATTATCGCAGCCCAGAAAGTTGAACATTACGAAATCGCCACTTATGGCGGACTTGCCCAGCTTGCCATTACCATGGGACATGATAAGGCAGCAGATCTTCTGGAAAAAACGCTTCAGGAGGAAGAAGACACAGACTATGATCTTACGGAGATCGCCGAAACCTACATCAATTTCGATGCAGAGCAGGAAGAATAATATAAATAAGCCATGTAGATTTTTTCTATATGGCTTTTAACTAAGATAATTAAATAGATGAATTGCAGAAATATTGTAAAAAACTTAGAATCCGATCATTTTACAAAAATTAAAAACAGAGGAAAATGGTTTGAAGAAGGCGCTGAAATCTATGCCAAAGAAATCAGGGAAAATATTTTTCTGCTTTTTATTGTTTTAAAAGATCCTGAAAATGAAGATATAAAGGCATTGATCGCCAAATATTACGGTGCAGATACCATAGGAATAAGAGAACCGGAACAGATTATGTTTTATCTCTCCATTAAATGCAAAGAAGATTTTCACTACTTCGAAAAATATATGAAAACCGAAACAGAAATGACAAAACTAAAATAGAACCGCATCCGTTTTATTTTGTCATGTATAAATAAACCACAAAATATCAGAATTATGAAAGACAAAAAACCGACAAATGATAAGCTGGATCAGCTTGAATCACACAAAACATCCAACGAAGAAACGAAACTTACCACTAATCAGGGTTTAAAGATAAACGACAACCAAAATTCCCTGAAAGCCGGAGAAAGAGGTGCCACTTTACTGGAAGACTTTATTCTGAGAGAAAAAATTACCCACTTTGATCACGAAAGAATTCCGGAAAGAATTGTTCATGCACGCGGATCGGGAGCGCACGGCGTTTTTACTTTAAAGAAAAATCTTAAAGAATATACAAAAGCTAAATTTTTAACTGAAGTAGGAAAAGAAACTCCTGTTTTCGTTCGGTTTTCTACGGTTGCAGGAAGTAGGGGAAGTACAGATCTGGCAAGAGACGTAAGAGGTTTTGCCGTAAAATTCTACACAGAAGAAGGAAATTATGATCTTGTAGGAAACAATATGCCTGTTTTTTTTATTCAGGATGCTATTAAGTTTCCGGATCTTGTTCATGCTGTAAAACCCGAACCTCATAATGAAATTCCGCAGGCAGCTTCGGCGCACGATACATTCTGGGATTTTATCTCGCTGATGCCCGAAAGTATGCACATGATTATGTGGCTGATGAGCGACAGAGCCATCCCGAGAAGTTTCAGCAGAATGGAAGGGTTCGGCGTTCATACCTTCAGATTTATTAATGATGAAGGAAAAGCCCATTTTGTAAAGTTTCATTTTAAACCAAAATTAGGCGTCCATTCCGTAGCTTGGGACGAAGCGCAGAAAATTTCGGGAGTAGATCCGGATTTTCATAAAAGAGACCTTTGGGAATCTATCGAAAGCGGAAATTTTCCGGAGTGGGATTTCGGGGTACAATTAATTCCTGAAGAAGATGAAGATAAATTCGATTTTGATCTTCTCGATCCCACCAAAATTATTCCTGAAGAAGAAGTGCCGGTAGAAATTTTCGGAACGTTAACTTTAAACAGAAATCCTGATAATTTCTTTGCTGAAACAGAGCAGGTGGCTTTCCATCCGGGACATCTTGTTCCGGGTATTGATTTTACCAACGATCCGCTTCTGCAAGGCAGATTATTTTCCTATACAGATACACAGCTTTCAAGACTAGGTTCGCCCAATTTTCATGAAATTCCAATCAACAGATCTGTAAATACCGTTCACAACAACCAGCGTGACGGACACATGAGACAGCAGATCGTGAAAGGAAAAGTAAGCTACGAACCCAATTCCATCGGAGGAGGATGCCCTTTTCAGGCAATGATGTCCGAAGGCGGATTTACTTCACATCAGGAAAGAGTTTCAGGAACAAAGATAAGAGCCAGAAGTGAAAGCTTTGTAGATCATTATTCTCAGGCAAAATTATTTTACAACAGCCAGACCGATCATGAAAAAACTCACCTTCAGAATGCTCTGATTTTTGAACTGTCGAAAGTTACCATTCCGGAAATCAGAGAAAGAATGGTGGGACAGCTTAATTTCATTGATAAATCTTTAGCAAAGACGGTTGCTTTAAATGTAGGCGTTGAAGTAAAAGAGCTGGAATTCCCTAATAAAAGCCTTCCGGCAGACAGCAATCCTGTAGACCTGCAAAGTGAAGAAAGAGAAGCACATACGAGAGCTTCTGAAGCTTTAAGTATGGCAAATACCGTAAAAAATACCATACAGGGAAGAAAAATTGGCTTTATTATCGCTGATGGAGCCAATTTTGGCACTATAAATGATCTAAAAAATAAACTGGAAAGTGAGAAGGCAGTTGTTGAAATTATTGCGCCGAACTTAGCTCAGGTAAAAACGGATAATGGTTCTTCTTTAACGCCGAAACATTCCCTTACCAGTACATCAAGTGTCTGTTTTGATGCTTTATTCATTGGGGCAGGAGAAGATTCTGCAAAAGAGCTTATGAAAGCGGACAACAAGCACAAAGTGTTACAGTTCATCAATGAAGCGTACAAACACTGTAAAGCAATTTATTTTGATGAAGGTACAGAAACGCTTTACAAAAACAGCAATGTCGGTTTAAGAAAACATGAAGATCCTGCCATTGTAATCTGGGAAGATCCTGAGCCTGACAGTAAATTTATACAGGCAATTGCCAGCCACAGAGTCTGGGAGCTAGAAGCCGAAAGAAACACGTAATAAATTTTGATCTGAAAAGACAAAATTAGATATACACCACAACCACATAAAATAGTAAAGATTATGGAATTTCAAAAAAACCTCTTAGATTACATCAGTCAGTCGCTGATTACCGCTGATGAAACAATTTCTGTGGTAGAAAGCGTAACCTCCGGATGTTTACAGCTTGCCTTTTCACAAATGCCCAATGCATCATTGTTTTACAAAGGCGGAATGACAGCCTATACTTTACCCGAAAAAGTGAGACTTCTGAATGTAGATCAGACAGAAGGTGAAGAATGTGACTGCGTTTCGGAAAATATCGCAGAAACTATGGCTCTTAATGTCGCAAAGTTTTTCGAATCCGACTGGTCTATTGCCACAACAGGATATTGTACGCCGATCCGTAATTCTTCGTATAAGATTTTTGCTTACTTTTCTTTTGCCTACAAAGGAGAAATTGTTCTCACTAAAAAACTGGAACTTCATCCGAAAACACAGGCTTTGAACGCTCAGTTGTATTACACTGAATTTATTTTAGGCTGTTTTAAAAGTGAGATCAATCAGCTTTTAATTTTAAAATAATGAGGAAATTGAAATTAGACGGTAAAACCGCTCTTATCACAGGAGCTGACAGCGGAATAGGTAAAGTAGCTGCATTGCTTTTTGCTGAAGAAGGAGCAGATATTCCGATTATCTATCATTCCGATGAAAAAGATGCAGAAAAAGCGAAATCAGAAAT
>NZ_JBBCQL010000300.1:0-4623 GCF_037149975.1 Chryseobacterium sp. VD8
TCCTTAATGGTTCAAAAATTAAAATTTAAAATAATTCAAAATCTAAAATTTAGATAAAAATAAAATCTGACTATGGCAAATTTAGATATGTGGGAAGTGTTTATTCAGACTAAACCAGGATTATCTCTCAAACACGTTGGAGTAGTACAGGCACCAACAGCAGAAATGGCTTTGCAGAACGCAAGAGACGTTTATACAAGAAGAAAAGAAGGAACTTCTGTTTGGGTAGTTCCAAGTAAATACATCGTAACTTCGGAAGGAGTGGATAAAGAAGCATTCTTCGATCCGGCAGATGACAAATTATACCGTCACCCAACCTTCTACGAGATCCCGAACGATGTAAAAAATATGTAAAACAGCAATTGGCTGTTAGCTGCTTGCAATTTGCCGAAAGCTAGACGCCAAAAGCCAAAAGCTAAAACAATGAACCCATTATATAATTATTTATTAAAATTGGCAGACGACAGTTTCATTATGGGACAGCGTTTGTCTGCGTGGTGCGGTGAAGGTCCTTATCTGGAGGAAGATATTGCATTAACGAATATTGCGCTGGATGAACTTGGTCAGGCGAACAATTTTTATGTGTACGCTTCAAGACTTTTAGACGACGGAAAATCTGAAGATGATATTGCTTTTTTAAGATATGAACACGAATATGTAAATGCACACTGGACAGAACTTCCGAACGAAGATTATGCCCAGACCATTTTAAAAGTGTATGTTTTTGCAGTCTATCAGAAACTGATGTATGAAGCATTGTCCAATTCAACCAATGAAGAATTGGCAGCGATTGCTCAAAAATCATTAAAAGAGGTAAAATACCATTACACACACGCTGCTTCCTGGATGAAAATTTTTGCTCAGGGAACAGAAGAAAGTAAGAGCCGTCTGGAAAAAGCCATTGAAAACATCTGGGAATACACTAAAGGTTTATTTGCAAAAACAGAAGGAGAAGATGATTTGGTCGCTTTAAATATTGCTCCGAATACCGATGCTCTTTATGAAGAATTTGTAGCGATCACCCAAAAAGATTTTACAGATTTCCACTTGGAATATCCTACAAATCCTTTCATGCAGCCAAAATCTAGAACAGGATATCACACAGAATATTTTGGATATATCCTTTGTGAATTGCAGTATATGCAGAGAGCATATCCGGGTTGTACGTGGTAGAAACACAAACCTCACAGGTTTTTAAAACCTGTGAGGTTTAAAAATAACAAACGACCATAACAATTTTGCAGTTTACGGCTTTGCTAAGTAGAACGCCTTTGTGAACTTAAAAAAATGGTAGCCAAGAAAATCTTAGCAAATTTTACGTAAAAAATTAAGATAAAAATAAGATTGAAAAATCCTTTAGAAATATTAGAAATGGTTCCCGATCCGGAAATTCCGGTGATTAATATCGTGGAATTGGGTATTGTAAGAGACGCAAAAATTACCAGCGAAAATTCCTGCGAAGTAACGATTACGCCTACTTATTCTGCCTGTCCCGCCATGTTTACCATTGAGGAAGACATTATCAAAATCATGAAGGAAAACGGATGGGAGGCAAAAGTAGTGACCAAAATGTTTCCGATCTGGACGACGGACTGGTTAACGGATGAAGCGAGAGAAAAACTTCGGGTGTACGGAATCACTCCTCCCGAAAAAGGAGCCGATGAACATCATATCGGGAAACCGAAAAAATGTCCGCGTTGCGGTTCTATGAACTCAAAACAGATCAGCAGATTCGGGTCTACGCTATGCAAGGCTTCGTATCAGTGTTTAGATTGTCTGGAACCATTTGACTATTTTAAATGTCACTAAATGAGTGTAACAATTTGAAAATGTGGTAATATAACAATTTTGAATGCTTTAAATATTGTTATACTTATAAACTGGTATATTGGTGCATTTTTATTGTTAAATTAGTGCATTAATCATAAAAAATTGAAACTATGTATACACAACTCGATATTGAGTCCCATTTCGACGGAAAATTAAAAATTGCTTATCTCAATCAGCCTGAAACAATGAACGCGCTTACAAAGCCGTCTTTATCAGATCTGAAAGATTTCGTTAAAGAATGCAGTGAAGATCCTGCTGTAAGATGTGTTGCCATTTCGGGAAGAGGCAGAGCATTTTGTTCCGGTCAGAATCTTGATGATGCATTTGTTCAGGGCAATGAACATCATGACAACGATATCATCAGAAAAATTGTAACAGATTATTACAATCCGTTAGTGATGGAAATTACCCATTGTAAAAAACCGGTTGTTGCATTGGTAAATGGTCCTGCAGTCGGAGCCGGAGCAATGTTGGCATTGATCTGTGATTTTGTCCTGGCAACTGAAAAAGCTTATTTTGCTCAGGCTTTCTCCAATATCGGATTGATTCCAGATACGGGCGGAACTTACTTTTTACCAAAATTATTGGGAAGACAATTGGCTAATTATTTAGCATTTACCGGAAAAAAATTATCCGCAGAAGAATCTAAATCATACGGTTTGGTTGCTGAAGTTTTTACTGAAGAAGAATTCAATTCAAAATCACTGGAAATTTTAGAAAGAGTTTCCAATATGCCGACAGTTGGCTTGAAATTGACCAAAAAAGCATTTGCACATTCTTATGACAATACGCTGAAGCAGCAGTTGGAATTAGAAGGAGATCTTCAACAGAAAGCTGCAGAAACAGAAGATTTTAAGGAAGGAGTAAGTGCCTTTTTACAGAAAAGAAAACCTGAATATAAAGGGAAATAATTAATTTGAAAATGAGTTAATCTGAGAATTTGAAAATGAGAAATGATAAAGAGAATATTATTGTAAATAAGACTTTTGATTTTGCTTTAGACATTATTGAATTTTCAGAAGATTTGTACGAATCTAAAAGATTTCCATTAGCAAATCAGATTTTCAAATCTGGAACTTCGATTGGAGCTAATGTTAGAGAAGCTCAAAATGCAGAAAGCAAAGCAGATTTTATCCATAAATTGAAAATTGCCGCTAAAGAAGCTGATGAAACAGAATATGGCTTTTATTGTGTTTAAAGTCTCCACATTTACAATCGCCCAATGAAAAATTAATTTCAGATTTAAAAGAAATTTTATTAATTCTATCTAAAATTATTTCAAGTTCAAAGCTTAAATAATTTTCAAATTAACTCATTTCCAAATTTTCAAATTAAAAATATGAATGTAGGAATTATCGGTGCCGGAACCATGGGAATCGGCATTGCGCAGGTGGCCGCAACGAACGGATGCAAAGTCTGGATTTATGACGCTAATGCAAAACAAGTAGAAACGGCAACCGTAGGTCTGGAAAAAACACTGACCAAACTGGTCGGCAAACAGAAAATTTCGGCGGAGAAAATGAATGAAATTTTAGCCAATATTTCCATTGCCACCGAATTAAAAGACTTCAAAGATTGTGAACTGATCATTGAAGCCATCATCGAAAATAAAGAAATAAAAACCAAAGTTTTCACAGAATTAGAGAAATACGTTTCAGAAAGCTGTGTTATTGGTTCCAATACTTCTTCCATTTCCATCACCTCTCTTGGTGCGGAACTACAGAAACCAGAGCGTTTCATCGGAATTCACTTCTTCAATCCGGCTCCGTTGATGCCTTTAGTGGAGGTTATTCCATCCTTGTTAACCGAAAAATCTTTAGCGGAAAAAATCTACAGTCTGATGAAAGATTGGGGAAAAACTCCGGTTATTGCCAAAGATATTCCCGGATTTATCGTCAACAGAATTGCCCGTCCTTATTATGGTGAAGGATTGAGAATTGTTGAAGAAAACATCGCAACGGTAGAACAGGTTGATGATGCTATGAAGACTTTAGGTAACTTTAAAATGGGACCTTTTGAATTAATGGATTTAATTGGAGTTGACGTAAATTTCTCGGTAACCAAAACCGTTTATAACGAATATTTCTACGATCCGAAATACAAACCGTCTCTTCTACAGCAAAGAATGTCGGAAGCCAAACTTCACGGCAGAAAAACAGGAAAAGGTTTTTACGATTATTCGGAAGGAGCCGTTAAACCGGAACCCGTGAAAGATGCTGTACTTTATCAGCAGATATTCATGAGAATTATTTCTATGCTGATTAACGAAGCCGTAGAAGCAAAAAGATTAGGCGTAGCAAATGACGAAGATATCGAACTCGCAATGCAGAAAGGCGTAAATTATCCCAAAGGTTTATTGGCATGGGGAAAAGAGATAGGATATGCTAAAATCTCCGAAACTTTGCAGGATCTTTACGAAGAATATCAGGAAGAAAGATACAGACAAAGTCCGTTGCTGAGAAAGTTCATTTAAATATGAAACATAAAACTCTTAGAATAGATTTGTTATCTGATTGGCAAAAGCATTTTGCTTTTGGATTAGGAGAGGTCATACTAAGCGAAAAAGATAGTGATGAAAATATTATTACTGAATTAATTTTAGCAACAAATGCTTTTGATTTAATAATGAACTTAGATAATGACTTTTTGCATCATTCTTCGGAGATTACGGTTTATAGATACAACTATTCAAGAGTGTATGATATGATTGGCTGGGCTTCTGAAAAAGAAGAACAAATTATCGATATCATAGAATTTTATGATTATCTCATTAATAATGAAAACCAAGTTGAT
>NZ_JBBCQL010000301.1:0-4620 GCF_037149975.1 Chryseobacterium sp. VD8
GATGTACGGAATTCGCAAACAACTTTGTTTTTAATCTCCGGAGGACTCCGGAAGTTTCCTGCAGATTGTTGGAGAGGTTTGGCGGTTAGAGAAGATTAATAAGATTTTATGAATTATAAATTTCAGTAAAAATACGGAAAGGATTATAAAAACAACTTTCTTAAATTACAACAGTATTTTAAATAAAATCGACACTTTACGGATTCCCGTAATAATTAAAGTTTAAGGATAAATATATTTGAATGTTAAATAAATTAATCTTTATATATGGCAAAAAATGTAAATCAAGCTTTTGAAGAATTCAATACAAATACTGTTAATCTAATTAAAGAAAATACAAACAATGCTCGTAATAGTAGAGATTGGCTAATTGATCAACTACTAAATTTTCCAGAAAATATAGAAGATTTCCCAAATGACTATCCAGAAAAACATATTAAATATGGATCATTTGCCAGAAATACTAAAATTAGACCCTTAGATGATATTGATCTTATGTATTGTCTTGGAGGTTCAAATGCATATTATTCAGTAGATACTTTTAATAGAGACAAGTATTATATTCATACTCAAAATTCATCTGATGAATTAAAAAAATTATCTAGTGATGATAATATTCTAAACTCAATTAGAGTGGTTAATAAATTAGTTACTGCTTTAAATTCTATTCCACAATATTCTAACTCGGAAATTAAAAGAAATCAAGAAGCTGCTGTTCTTAATTTAACATCATATGCTTGGAGTTATGATATTGTACCTTGTTTTTACACTGTTAATAATTTTTATTTAATTCCAGATGGCTCCGGAAACTGGAAAGCCACTAACCCTATTATCGATCAAAATAATATAAAAAATACTAATAAATTGTATGGTGGTAAAGTATATCAGTTAGTAAGAACATTAAAATATTGGAATGCAAATTTTGCAAACCCTAAAATAGGTTCTTATCTTTTTGAAGTTTTAATAATTAGCTTTGTGAAATATAAAGGAAATCAAAACGAATTTAATGATATTAATATAAAAAATTTTTATTATTATTTATGGAAAAACATATCTTATGACGTTAATGATCCAAAAAATATTCAAGGAAACATTAATAATTTAACAACCGAACAAAGAGAAAGAATCTGTAGAAAAGCAAAGGAATGCTATGAATTTGCTAACAATGCCGTAAATTTCGAAATCAATGAAAAAAATCAAGAAAAAGCAATAGAAAATTGGCGAAAAATTTTTGGCGAAAAATTTCCTAAATATGAATAAAGGTACAGAAATATTAAGAGATCAAAATCTAAGCATAAATGTTGACAAATTACTTGCGCAAAGAAGACTATATTCTAATGCAAAAAAAATAAATTATCTATTGATTATCATTACAGTATGTACTCCGATCACGATTTCATTTTTAACAAATTTCACTAATTTAAAAATTGACGATAAAAATTGGATTTATGCAGTATACACTGTTCTAATAATAATTGGTGAAAAAATTTTAGAAATTTATATTGATAGAAGTAAAAAAACAGCTGCATCCATACAAGAAAATTTTGATATAACAATCTTTAAACTTCCAGAAAATGAAACTTTAAATACAACTTTTATTGATTTGGATGTAATCAGAAAATATTCAAAAAAAGATAATAAGAATATAAAAAAAATAGAAAAAGTTAAAAATTGGTATTCAAAGGAGATAGATGTTCTTCCCACAAATATAGCTATTATATTTTGTCAAAGAATGAATATATGTTATGATCAAAATATTAAAAAAAAATATAGTAATATTTTAGTAGCACTCTCTTTAATTACTTTTATTATTTTATTAGTATTTTCTCTATCTAGCGGTTTCAGTTTAAAAAAATTTTTTATAGAAGCATTATTTCCTTCGATGCCTCTATTCCTGTTTACTTATAAAGAATATAAAACTAATCTAGAAACAGTAGATAATTTACAAAAATTACGAGAAATTATTGAGGACAAATTAGATTCTGTATCAATAAATGACATTATAGAAGTTGAAGATTTAAGAAATATACAGGATAGAATTTATCAAAACAGAATATTAAGTCCTTTAATTCCAAATTTTATTTATAATTTTTTATGGGGAGATTTAGAAGATCAGATGAATTATTCTGTTAAAAACAAAATTAATGAATTAAATTAATAATGATACCTTAAAAATAATAATTAAAAGTAATATTACATTTACGCAATTTTAAAAATTTCTGCCTAACCGCAGGTTTTTTCATATCTATACCCTACGCTCAAATTTTCTATCTTTGAAAAGCAATGCTTAGAAAAACCGATAATCTTCATGAACAAAAGAATACAAAAAATTGAGAATCATGTTCAGGATAGAAATTCTGTGGCATGGAAGGAACTTTGTGAGTATATTGATCGGGTTGCCGAAGACGGAAGGGAAGAATTTTCGCCGGCGGAAGAACTTGGCTATGATCTTTTTTCTCGGATTCATACCCTTCCGGAAACGATTTCAAAACTTAAAAAGGTAAAAAAAGTTCGGCTGTACGGAAGTAAGCTCAAACGCATTCCGCCTGAAATCGGACAGATGGAAGCACTGGAATATTTTGATGTGTACACTTCCTACGATTTGCATTGGTTCCCTTATGAGATCATCCACTGCAAAAATTTAAAAGACAGCAGAATGAGCACAAGAGCCGTCTACGGCAATTATAAAAACAGAATGGGCTTTCCGGATTTAAGCCAAAACCCTGTCCGTTACTCAGGCGAAACCGTACAATGCAGCGTGTGTCGCAAAACAATGAGCTATGAACAGACCAATCAGCTCTGGATCTCTCTTTGGGTAGGAACCGATGTAATGCCTTTACTGGCGAATCTCTGCTCAGAAGAATGCCGGAATGCATTGCCACAACCGCCGGAAAATTATATTCAGCACGCCCATAAAGGAAGTTCCGCCTTACAACAGCCCTCCCGATGAAAATGAACGTTTTCAGCAACAATTAAAAATATAAATTGAAGAAAATACGATTGAAACTTTGCAGGAAAAGGAAGTCCCGACGAACGAAATAAATACAGATGAACCGCCAAAACTGATCAGATTCATCAGAAAAATATGGGAGCGATAAGCGCTGATAATTAGTATATTCTAATCTATATTGCTGTCGTTTTGAGCGGAACGAAGTGGAATCGAAAAATTTCAAATAACTGCATTTTTAGAGATTCTTCATTGCATAATGCTTCGCAAAATTTCATTCTGAATGACGGAGGATTTTACTGCTTTAAAATATAACACATGAGTCACATAAGTTTAGTTTAATGAAATATTTAAAAGAACACATAAGAAGAAAATCAAAGATTTTCATAGACTAATGTGTTCTGATCTAAAGCTTAGAAATTATTATAAAATCTTATGTGACTGATGTGTTTAAAAGCTCTTTCATTTAATCTGCAACACTGCCATTTTGAGCGCAACGAAGTGAAGTCGAAAAATCTCATATTAAAAGATTCTTCATTCCATAATGCTTCGCAAAATTTCATTCAGAATGGCAGAGTGATTTTACTGTTTTAAAATATAACACATTAGTCACATAAGTTTAGTTAAATATTTAGAAGATCACATAAGAAGAAAATCAAAGATTTTCATAAACTAATGTGTTCTGATATAACGCTTAAATTGTTTTAAAATCTTATGTGACTTATGTGTTAAAAAAAACTCTTACATTCAATCTACAGCACTGTCATTTTGAGCGAAACGAAGTGGAGTCGAAAAATCTCATATTAAAAGATTCTTCATTGCATAATGCTTCGCAAAATTTCATTCTGAATGACAGGAATAGTTTTGAAAAATAACCGTGAAAGCATTGTATTAAATAAAAGAATCTAAAAAGACCTATCATTCATCGCCCTTCTCAACTATTCATTACATTTGTTCTAGCAATTCAATACAAAAACCATGAAGTTACTTTCTTATTCTATGCAAAAAATTGTCATTCTTTTGTTTTTCGTTTTATCGGCATCTGTTTTCGGTCAGGATTATTTGAATAAAACCGAAAAATATGATGTGGAACTGTTTAATTATTTAGACAGTTTAACGATTGAGAAAAAAGTTCCTCTGGAAGAATATCTGAAGTTTTCAAAGCCTTTTTCGAAATGGGACATCCGACCTGTACAGCATGAGAAAATCTACGCGCTCGATTCGGTACGTACATCAAGTGAAATCTCCAATTTTTTCTGGGGTGGCTTTTCTCAGCGGTATGAACTGACGGAAAAGGATGCAGCGGAAAAACCGAATCAGTTTTTAAAACAAGGTATGATTGACGAGGACAGGCATATTCAGTTTCTGAAGGATCATCTTCCGGAATTCAAAACACTGGCTGCTCTTGTGGGAAAAAGCAGGAATTTAATCTATCTAAACCAGAGTTCTTTGCAAAGGGTAGATGATATTTTTAAAGAAAACAATGGATACTGGTCTTATGTGATTCCGCAAAAATCGCCCTTCCCCATCTCAGCAAAAATAAAAACTGAGAAGAATTACCGTTTCAGCTCTTTGCAGCAACAGATCCTTGAACAGATGAAGAAAGTAAATATTTATTCGATTGTAAAAACAGACTTGGGAATGTTCTTTCTTCTGGACGGATTTTCCGATAA
>NZ_JBBCQL010000302.1:0-4569 GCF_037149975.1 Chryseobacterium sp. VD8
TACATATAAAATTATCTTCTCTGTTTACTGAACGAAGCCATCAGATAAAATAGAAAAGGAAGGATGAATAACGATCCCAGCATTAAAGCCCATCCCAAAGCGGAAATAGTCTTTGGTGCTGCAACGTGTTCTAATAGCGAAAGATGTTGCCCGTTTCCAAACAAAATAATATTCGGATTATGCTGATAAGTTGCGGCAACCAGAATCATAATCACCTGAAATCCGGCTAAAGCTCTTACAGGTAAAAGTTTACGGCGATTCATTGCTCTCAGAATCAGGAACAGGCAAATCGTGGCAAAAACCGTAGCCATAATTCCTAAAGGTTTTGAGAAAACCCACATCAGTAAAGGAATATCAGAAAAATAAGCCGTGATGAAAACCAGAAGTCCTGCGACAACAACAAAGATCATGGTCTGTTTGGATTTTCTGATCATCATGCCCAGTTCAAAACGGTCGGATGTTTCTCTCAATGCAAAAACGGAAGCAAGATAAGCGCAGATGGAAACTGTAAATAAACCAACTGCTACACCAAACCAGTTCAGCCAGCTGAAAATATATAAATCTAAAAAGTTAGTCGCATCCGGATTAATGGAATGAGAGATTGTAGCTGCAGCCGTTAATCCCAGAAAAAAAGGAGTGAGTAAACTCGCAAAGTAAAAAATCTGTGTGTAAATGCGTTGCCAACTGTCTTCTACTGCATCATAATGCCGGAACGTAAAAGCTGTTCCGCGCGCAATAATTCCTACCAGCATTAAAACCAAAGGAATATGAAGATAGGTGGAAAGCGTAGTGTAAATTTCAGGAAAGCCGACAAAAAGAATAACGATCGCAATAATCAGCCACATATGATTGGCTTCCCAAACCGGAGCAATAGAAGTGTACATCAAAGTCTGCGTTTTGGGCCTGTTCTTTTTTCTGGTGAACATTTCCACAATGCCCGCCCCGAAATCAGCTCCGCCTAAAATTACATACAAACAGATGGATAGCCAGAGAAATCCTATAACAATATAAATCATGACATTTTATTTTTAGAATTAAACTGTGAATCGGTAGGATCGTATAATTTAGGAACCATTTTAATCTGTCGTGTCAAAAGGAAAATAATAACGAAAGATAATGAGACAAAAATTGCGGTAAAAAAGTAAAATGAATACTGAATTCCCGGCATCGGAGTTACTGCCTCTGCCGTTTTCATAATTCCATAAATAATCCACGGCTGTCTTCCGACTTCAGTTACTGTCCATCCCGCTTCCAGAGCAATATATCCGAAAGGAGTCGCGTATAAAAATGTTTTCAGGAGCCAGTTTCTGGAAAGCCATTCTTTTCTGAAAAACGTAGCATACAGAAAAACGCTTCCAATGATAATCATTACAACTCCGAAGAAGATCATGATCTGAAAAGCGTAATGCACAACCGCGACCGGAGGCCATTCCTCTTTTGGGAAATCTTTCAGTCCTTTTACTTCAGCATTAAAATCATTAGCCACTAAAAAACTAAGAACTTTCGGAATTCTTACGGCATATTTTATCTCTTCTTTTTTCTCATCCGGAATTCCGCCAATCACAAATGAAGCTCCTTTCTCGGTTTCAAAATGGGCTTCCATGGCAGCTAATTTTATCGGCTGTCTTTCTGCAACAGATTTTGCGGCAACATCACCACTTAAGGGGGCTCCGAATGCTCCGATCAGAGCAAATCCCGCTGCAATTCTGAAAGCTTTGGTATGAAATTCAACATTTTTTTTCTTTAGAATTAAAAAAGCATGAACTCCGGCAACGGCAAATCCAGTCGCACAAAACGCCGCAACCGTCATGTGTAAAGCCTGAGGAAACCACGCGTTATTGAACATGGCTTTAATAGGATCTATATTTAAATATTGTCCGTTCACATAATCGAATCCTGCCGGAGAATTCATCCACGCGTTTGCGGCAACCACTAAAATTCCTGATGCTAATCCGCTTAATCCTACCAAAAATCCACAGAACCAATGAAACCATTTATTGAATCTGTCCCATCCGTACAGAAAAAATCCGATAGCGATGGCTTCAATAAAGAACGCGGTTCCTTCCAGTGAAAAAGGCATTCCGAAGATCGGTCCTGCGTGTTTCATAAATTCAGGCCATAGCAGTCCCAGTTCAAAAGAGAGCATCGTTCCGGAAACAGCTCCGGTCGCAAAAAGAATTGCTACACCCTTACTCCATGCTTTGGTGAGACCTTTATAAACTTCATTTTTTGTTTTTAAGTATTTCCAGTGCGCAAAAGCCATAAGGAAAGGCATTACCATACCTACACAAGAGAAAATAATGTGAAAGCCGAGTGACATTGCCATCTGTGCACGAGCCGCAAGAAAGTCATCCATAAACCATTCATTTTGAGTAAATAAATTTACGCATAAATTATAGACCGTCACTATGATTTACAACAGCATTTGTTCGAGAAATAGGCTTTAACTTTGATGTTTTTTAAAAGAAAATAATCTTTGGTTTCTGTGGAAAAATCGATACTTTTTTGACATATTTTAACTTTCATACCTCGAAAAAAATCACGATATTTGTGAGTCTTTGCATTTAGCAGGATTTTTTAATATTTATATGAGTCAGAAACAATATACAGCTAGTAGTATTCAGGCATTGGAAGGAATGGAACACGTGCGTATGCGTCCTTCAATGTACATTGGTGATGTGGGAGTAAGAGGTCTCCATCATTTGGTTTATGAAGTAGTAGATAACTCTATCGACGAAGCTTTGGCAGGGTACTGCGACACGATCTTTGTCAGCATTAAAGAAGGAAACGGGATCGAGGTTAGCGATAACGGTAGAGGTATTCCTGTGGATTTCCACGAAAAAGAACAGAAATCTGCTCTTGAGGTGGTAATGACAAAAATTGGTGCAGGTGGTAAGTTTGATAAAGATTCTTATAAAGTTTCCGGAGGTCTTCATGGAGTTGGAGTTTCGTGTGTGAACGCACTTTCCAACGAAATGGTAACCACAGTTTACAGAGACGGAAACGTTTATCAGCAGATATATTCAAGAGGTAAAGCTCAGACGGGCGTTGAGGAAATCGGACACAGCGATCAGAGAGGAACCAAGCAGTTCTTCCAGCCGGATGATACGATTTTTACAGAGTTAGTGTATAATTATGATACTTTAGCAAGCCGTTTAAGAGAGCTTTCTTATTTAAATAAAGGAATTACCATTACCCTTACTGACGAAAGAGAAAAACTGGAAGACGGTTCTTTCAGATCGGAAGTTTTCCATTCTGAAGGGGGGTTAAAGGAATTCGTTGCTTTCATCGACGGAAATCGTGAGTCTATCATGGAAAATGTAATTTTCATGGAAGGGGAAAGAGACGATATTCCTGTGGAAGTGGCAATGCGCTACAATACTTCATTTAACGAGAATCTTCACTCTTACGTTAATAATATCAACACTCACGAAGGAGGAACTCACTTAGCGGGTTTCAGACGTGCTTTAACGAGAACCTTAAAGAAATATGCGGATGATTTAGGAATTCCTCAAAAAGAAAAAGTGGAAATTACAGGAGACGATTTCCGTGAAGGACTTACGGCTGTAGTTTCTGTAAAAGTAATGGAACCTCAGTTTGAAGGACAGACCAAAACAAAATTAGGAAACTCTGAAGTTTCGGGGGCTGTTGATAAAATTGTTGGGGAAATGCTGACTAACTTTCTGGAAGAAAATCCAAACGAAGCAAAAATTATCGTTCAGAAGGTCGTGTTGGCTGCAAAAGCAAGACAGGCTGCGAAAAAAGCCCGTGAAATGGTTCAGAGAAAATCTCCGATGGGAGGTTCCGGACTTCCGGGAAAACTATCCGACTGTTCTTCAAAAGATCCGGCAGAATCAGAAATTTTCTTAGTTGAGGGAGATTCCGCAGGCGGAACGGCAAAACAGGGACGTGACCGATTCTTTCAGGCAATTCTTCCGTTAAGAGGTAAAATTCTGAATGTTGAGAAATCAATGCTTCATAAAGTATATGATAACGAGGAAATTAAAAATATTTATACCGCTTTAGGAGTTTCCGTAGGTACGGAAGAAGACAGCAAAGCGTTGAATATGGCAAAATTAAGATATCACAAGATCGTCATTATGACCGATGCCGATATCGATGGTTCCCACATTTCCACTTTGATCTTAACTTTCTTCTTCAGATACATGAAAGAGCTGATTGAGAACGGATATATTTATATTGCTCAGCCGCCTTTGTATTTATTGAAAAAAGGAAACAAAAAAGTATATGCTTATAACGAAAAAGAGCGTGAAGAGTTTACTTTAGAAATGTCTCCGGATGGAAAAGGTGTTGAAGTTCAGCGTTATAAAGGTCTTGGAGAGATGAATCCTGAACAGCTTTGGGAAACCACTCTAAATCCTGAACACAGAATCCTGAAACAGGTAACCATCGACAATGCAGTAGAAGCAGACAGTGTATTTTCTATGTTGATGGGAGACGAGGTTCCACCAAGAAGAGAATTTATAGAGAAGAATGCTAAATATGCGAAAATTGATGCATAATTGAATTCAAAAAATACGATTATAAAAGACTTCAGCAATGGAGTCT
>NZ_JBBCQL010000303.1:0-4440 GCF_037149975.1 Chryseobacterium sp. VD8
ATCTGCAAATGTTCTAAAGATAGCGTTCCTACGGAACGCCAAATATCTTGTGAATATGATCTCTACACAGATAAAACTCCATAGAGTTTTCTTTAAATAGTCACCAGCTATCAATGTTACTTCCTCCCAAAAACAAACCGGTCATTTTCCGATAAATCTTTGATTAAACAAGTCTCTTCAAAATCAGCAACATATAAATCCAGTGTTTCTGAGCCTAATTTCTGATTGATTTCCAAAAATAACAGTCCGTTTTTATTCAGGTATTTTTTAGCATCTTCGGCTATTTTTCTGTAAAAGATCAAAGCATCGGAAGTAGGAGAGAAGAGTGCCATGGTCGGTTCAAAACCTTTTACGGAATGCTCTATTTCCAGTTCTTCATCTTTTCCAATATAAGGCGGATTTGAAATGATAACATCAAAGCTTTCTTTTAAATCGAAATTCAGATAGTCCGCATGGATAAATCTGACATCAAGCTGATGAAATGCTGCATTTTTTCTGGCAACTTCCAGTGCTTTTTCAGAAAAATCGATGGAAGTAACTTCCGCCTGCGGAAAATGTTTTTTTAAAACCAGCGGAATGATCCCGCTTCCCGTTCCGATGTCCAGAATTTTTAAATTTTGAGCATCAAAAGCTGAACTTTTAATCTTTTTTATTGCCAATTCCAGTAGTTCCTCTGTTTCAGGACGGGGAATTAATACGTTTTCATTCACGAAAAATGTCATTCCGTAGAAATCTGTTTCGCCTAAAATATGTTGATAAGGTTTTGAAGTTTTTAGCTCAGAAATAACTTCAAGAAGCCTTTTTTCATCATCTTTTGATAATTCCTGATCCGCAGATCTTCGCTGATAAAAAGCATCAAAACCAACAATTTTTTCGATGAATACTGAACTCAGAAATGCAGATTCCGAGTCTGTATATAAAGCGGAGAGTTCTGTTTTGAAGTAATTTTTTAGTTCTGAAATGGTCATTTTTAGACAATTATTTTAAATGGCTGCTGTTTTTAATCTCAATTTTTTCGCCGTTTTCTTTTTCCAGAATAAAATCTTCTTTGCTGAAATATGCCCATTGCAACAGCTCGCATTCCGTAAATTCTGATGCATTTCTGCCATTGATCGATTTGATGTGATCTCCGATCTGTACGTTTTTTGCCGTAGAATTTTCGTTCATATTTTTTGAAATTACAGTGAGCTTACCGTCGATGAAAAAAGCTTTGGCATCCATTTGTTTTTTAGGAAGCAATGGTTTTCCGGACTGTTTTAAGTAGAAAGCATTTTCGTTAAAATTCATGATTAAAACATCTGAATACTGGCTGAAAAAGGTAATTCCGATTTTGGATTCTTTTGCTTTATTAATGGTAACCGGCAATTGACGGATTATAGTCTGATCCAGTTTTATTTCATCAACAAAAAAAGTGCTGTAAGATTCGGGATTTCCCAGACCGCTCAGTCCCATATTTGTAGAAATGAATTCATCGGCTTGATTTTTAGACTTTTTTTCATCAAAAATAGTATTCATGATGTCTGTATCTTTAGAATTAATTTCCATTACACCCGAAAATCCGGTATCTAAAAGACAGTTCCTGAAGGTTTTGTCTTGGATGGTAAAATCGATCAAAGGTCTGTTGCTGTGATAGTAAACCGTCCATTTTTGGTAAGACTGATCCGTCGGAAATGGTTTTTCTGAAATATAAATCAGCTTTTTTGTAAAATCTATTTTCCAGTTGAATTTTTTGATGAAGTCCTGTCCCAGAAGCAGCAGATTGGTGCAGTACAAGAAAGGCATATCAAACGTAACTCCTTTTAGGTTTTTTACTTCAAAATTTCCTATGGAAAGCGATTCTATTTTTGTGCTTTTAATCTTTATCTTTTTGTTGCTGGAATCGTTGATGGTTTTATTGGAATCCAGAATTTCTACTCCGGCAGTTTTATTATTGATAGAATTGGTTACGGAGACAGCCGCTCCCGTATCGAGCGCAAATTCTATTGTTTTTCCATTCACTTTTCCCGAAAATGTAAGCAGCTGCTTTTCAAGAGAAAAAGGAATTGAATTAACTTCTGCCTGTTGAGAATAACAACAGATGATTGTTAAAAAGAGCGATGAGAGGAGAAAAATTTTTTTCATCATTTCAGTGTTTATCTTACAAAAACCAGTTTGTTTTCAGTCGATTTTTCTTCATTAATGAGGTAGCCTTCATAATTGAATGCTTTTACATCATCCAAAGTCTGTGCGTTCGTCTGTGCGCAAAATCTTGTAACAAGACCTCGTGCATGTTTCGTGTAAACTACAATGGTTTTCAGTTTTCCTTCTTTTAATTCGTAAAAATCAAAATCGATAATTTGATGGTTGAGTTTTTTACGGTCAACCGCTTTAAAATATTCATTGCTTGCAAGATTCAGGAGGATTTCATTCTTTTTCATTTCAGAATTCAACTGTTCCGTTATCTTTTCTCTCCAGAATTTGTAAAGATTTTTATATTCATCAAATTCAAAAGGTCTTCCCATTTCCAGCCTATAAAGCATCACTTTATCCGAAGGTTTCAGCAATCCGTATAGTCCGGAAAGGATTCTCTGGTTTTTTTGAAGATAATCTACTGCATCTTTGTCTAATGTTTTGGCATCCAAACCTCTGTAAACCTCTCCTGTAAAGGCAAATAGAGCAGGAGCGGATTCTTTTGCAGAAGGTTTTGCTTTCCATTTTTGGTTTCTTTCCCAGTTTTCGTCTGCTAATTTGGCAGAAATTTCCATCAGCTCAGAAAGATATTTCGGAGATTTTTGTTTTAAATAAGAGTGTATAAATTCTGACTGTTCAATGAATTTAGGCGTAGTGGTTTTCAACAGGTCAGTTGAATTTTCCACATTCATTAATTTGGCAGGGGATGTTACTATTTTCATAATGTTAAAAGACGGATAAATGTTTAAAATCAATTAAGTTCATAATCATCAGAGAAATGAAATCATACATAAAATGGCAGATAATCAGGATCTTAATATTAGAATATATTTTATAAAACATGGCAAAAACAACACCGATGAAGAAAGTTCCTAAAATCTGATTTATCGTTCCGTAAGGGCTATGTAGAATTCCGAAAAGTAGGGCAGAAATGATAATTCCAATATATTGATTATGATAAATTTTTTCAATTCTGGACTGCATATAACCACGCATCAGAAGTTCTTCCACAACACCCGCCGTTAAGCAGGTAAAAATAATTAATAAATAATTGTTTTTGAAAATGAAAGAAAGCTGTACAAGCTTATCACTGAAATTTTCGTTTATTAAAATTTTAATTAAAAGGCTTAAAAAAGCGCCACCAACGGCACAAATTAAATAAAGACGGAGTATTTTTTTAACATAAAATGAGAAAGAATAGTTTTTGTCTTTCCACAGCAGGAAAGGTTGTTTTTCGATCAGGAAACTGTACAGAAAAGTAATTGCCAAAACCATCCAGAGTACCATTCTGGAATACAAAAATGAAGTCGCAGTAAAGGCTTTTTCTCCTGTTATCATTGAGATAAGAGGAAAAATATACAGCATTACTGCGGCGAGCAAAACAAATGTAAGAAGAATTCCTAAGGAATATTTTCCGTTCAGACTCATATTAAAAACCTTCAACCATCATTTTAAATAAAAAGACAAAGCTTTTTTATAATTAAATATCTCCTTTTCCCTGACGGATAATTTCAGGTTCTCCCGAAGTAAGATCTACAATCGTGGATGCCATATTATCTCCATAACCGGAATCTATCACGATATCAACCAGATGATCGTATTTTTCGGCGATCAGTTCAGGATCGGTAGAATATTCGATGATTTCATCGTCATCTTTAATGGATGTGGAAGCTATGGGATGTCCCAGTTTTTCAACAATTAATTGCGGAATCGGATGATCGGGAACACGGATTCCGATGGTTTTATGTCCTTTGTAAGCGAGCGGCAGACTTTTATTGGCTTCAAGAATAAAGGTAAAGGGTCCCGGAAGATGGCTTTTCAGAAATCTGAAAGTTGACGTATCTATCGGTCTTGTAAAATCTGAAAGATGGCTTAAATCATTACAGATAATGGAGAATTTTGATTTTTCGAGCTTTATTTTTTTGATCTGGGCAAGCTTCTCCATGGCTTTTATATCGAAAATATTACAGCCTAACGCATAGACCGTATCGGAAGGATAAATAATTAATCCACCATTGTTTAAAGTTTTAATAACCTCATTAATAAGGTTTTCCTGAGGGTTATCCGGATAAATTTTCAATATTTTTGCCATAGTTCAAAGATACGAATATTAAAATAGTTTTCATGAAAGTCCTTTATTTAAAAGAAAAATTAGGAGTTTTAAAAATAATTCGTATATTTGCAGTCCAATATCGCGGGATGGAGCAGTAGGTAGCTCGTCGGGCTCATAACCCGAAGGTCATCGGTTCGAGTCCGGTTCCCGCTACTAAG
>NZ_JBBCQL010000304.1:0-4416 GCF_037149975.1 Chryseobacterium sp. VD8
AATGATCGCCTGATCCGATGATGTTGGGGAACCGTACGTTGTCCTTCCCACTGCTAATCCTGCCTGTACAAAAGGATGATCCATTTCAATTTTAGAAGAATTCAGCCTGAAAGATCTTGCGGTTAAAGTGGATTTCATCTGAGATTGTATGATTTCAAATGCTTCTTTATTGGAATATTCATCCGTAACTCTTACATCTAAAGTGAAAGTACAGGATTCCGGAACGACATTATGCTGAACTCCGGCGTGGATTCCTGACAAAGTAATTTTAACTTCACCCAAATAATCTGAAACCTTCGGAAATCTGAAATTTAAAATATTCTGCAAATCTTCCATGCATTTCACAATCGAATTATCATTGTTCGGATGAGCGGCGTGAGAAGGAGTGCCTTTCATTTCACCATCAATTACCAAAAGCCCTTTTTCTGCAATCGCCAGATTCATCTGCGTGGGTTCTCCTACAATGGCGAGTTCGATATTGGGTAATTGGGGGAAAAGCGCTTCAATACCGTCAAAACCTGAAATCTCCTCCTCTGCCGTCAAGGCTATAATTAAGTTATATTGTAAATTTTCTTTTTCATAAAAATGTAAAAAAACCTGCGCCATCGAAACCAATGAAGCTCCCGCATCGTTACTTCCCAATCCGAATAATTTTCCGTCTTTTTCAATCGGAACAAACGGATCCAAAGTATATGCTTTGTTTGGTTTTACGGTATCGTGATGGGTATTCAGCAAAATAGATGGCTTGAAAACATCAAAATTTTTGTTTACCGCCCAAATGTTATTTTTAAAGCGTTTTGTCGGAATCTGATGTTTTTTGAAAAAATTTTCAATTTCCACCGAAATATTAAATTCATTCTTGCTGAATGACGGAATCTCAATCAGCCTTTTTAATAATTCAACGGCGTTATCCCGCAATTCTTCTTTGCTATAAACAGATTTCAGTTCCTGCATGATGGTTTTCTATATGGTTTTTCAGTTGAGTTTCTTTAATGAGAAATACTTTATTGACATTATTTTTCACTGCTCCTAAAGCATTTTCCAGTTTAGGAAGAATTCCTTTGTGAAGTTTTCCATCTTCTTTTAAGATTGAAAATTCTTCTTCGGAGATATTTTTAATAACCGATTCCGGATTGTTTACATCTTCTAAAACACCTTCTTTATCAAAACAGTATAACAATTCAACATCATATTTTATGGATAAAGCCTGTGCAATTACCGAAGCGATCGTATCTGCATTGGTATTGAAAAGATGCCCTTTTTTATCATGGGTAATTGCCGAAAATACAGGAACCAGTTCCAGTTTCAGCAATTTTGAAATTAATTTTCTGTTCACGCTTTTTTCGGTGATATCTCCCACAAATCCGAAATCTATTTCAGCGTGTTCTCTTTTTTTTGCTTTAATTAAATTCGCATCCGCTCCAGAAAAACCAATGGCTTTACATTTCTTCTGCTGAAGTTTTGCCACGATATTTTTATTGATTCCTCCCGCATAAACCATTGCGACAATATCCAACGTATCTTTATCGGTTATTCTTCTTCCGTTTACGAGCTTCTGTTCAATTCCGAGTTTATCGGCTAAAGTCGTTGCCAGTTTTCCTCCTCCATGCACCAGAATTTTCTTTTCCTGAATTTCTGCAAATTGCTCTAAAAATTGTTCTAACAACTCCTCGTCATCAATTAATGCTCCGCCAATTTTTATGATGTATAACTTTTCTTTCATTACAAATCTTTTTTGGAAACCTCATAGGTTTTAAAAACCTATGAGGTTTGATTTATTGAGAATTCAATTCATCTAAAATTTCAGAAAAAACCGCCTGAGCCGAGAAAATCCGGTTTTTTGCCTGCTGATAAATGATTGAATTTTCACCATCCATTACCTCATCACTCAGTTCCACATTTCGGCGAACCGGAAGGCAATGCATTACTTTCGCATGATTGGTATTTTTCAGTTTTTCGTTCGTCAGCATCCAATTGTCTTTTACTTCGGGCATTTTAGCATAATCATCAAAAGACGACCAGTTTTTAACATAGATAAAATCGGCATCTTTTAATGCTTCTTCCTGATCATGAATAATCTTTACATCTTTTGTAAAGTTTTTATCTAAATCATACCCTTCCGGATTGGTAATGACAAAATCTACATCCATTTCCTGCATCCATTCTGCAAAGGAATTTCCCACCGCATGAGCAATCGGTTTGATGTGAGGAGCCCAAGTTAATACCACTTTTGGTTTACGGTTTATACTGAGCTTAGCTTGTGGTGAGCTTGACGAACCATCGAAGTACCAATTTTCGGTAATGGTGATGCAATCTGCAAGACTTTGCAAAGGATGACGTGTCGCGGATTCCAGAGAAATAACCGGAACTTTTGCATGTTGCTCAAACTGGCTTAAAATGCTTTCATTCACATCATCTTCCTTGCTTTTCATTCCTGCAAAACAACGAACGGCGATAATATCGCAATATTGATTCAATACTTCAATTGCATCTTTGATATGTTCTACTGTATCACCGTTCATCAATGCTCCGTCTGTAAATTCTAAATTCCATGCTTCCTGAGCAGCATTTAAGGTTAAAACATTTAATCCTAAATTCTGTGCTGCAATCTGACTGCTTAAACGGGTTCTCAAACTTGAATTTAAAAAGACAAGTCCTATTGTTTTTCCTTTTCCTTTTTCGGGTTCTGAAAGAGGATTTTCTTTAATTTGTAATGCTTTTTTTATGATTTGCTGTAAGTTTTCAACATCGCTTACAGAGATGAATTTTTTCATTTGGTAATTTTTATTTTTTCAATGGACAAATGGAATATCCATTTCATTTTGAATTGATTTTAAAGATTTTTTATCTTACCTACTTGATTGAGTTTTTAACGCTATGGTCGCAAAGTTTTTTTTATTTAACTTGAAAACATTTTCGTTCGCAAGGGCGTTCTACTCAGCTAATGATAATTGTGTTTGTCATTCTGACGAAGGAAGAATCTAATAACATTATAAAAGAGATTCTTCACTACACTTCTGAACTTCGTTCGTAAACCTTCAGTTTATGTTCTGAATGACAGACCACATAATTTTCACAAGTTAAATATTCTCCAATACTTCTTTCAAAGCACTAATGAATAGATCCGTTTCTTCTTTCTTAATATTAAGCGCCGGAAGAATCCTTAAGACCGCTTTATCATTAGAGTTTCCTGTGAAGATATGATGATGGTACAACAGGCTGTTCCTCACTTCCGAGCAGTCTCTGTCGAGTTCAATCCCAATCATCAAGCCTTTCCTTCGGATGGTTTTGATATGTGGAAAATCCTTAATTTCATTTTCAATATATTCGCCCATCTTCTGAGCATTTTCGACAAGATTTTCATCTTTCATGACATCTAAAACAGCAATTGCCGCAACACAAGCCAAATGATTTCCGCCAAAAGTCGTTCCTAATAAACCGTTGCTTGCCTGAAACTTCGGATGAATTAAAACACCGCCAATTGGGAAACCATTTCCCATTCCTTTTGCGGTAGTGATGATATCTGCTTCAATCCCAAATTCCTGATGGGCAAAGAAATAGCCACTTCTTCCGTATCCAGACTGAACTTCATCCAAAATCAAGACAACATCATATTTTTCGGATAATTCTTTGATTTTAGTTAAAAATTCAACTGTTGGAATCATAATTCCGCCCACTCCCTGAATTCCTTCAATGATGACGGATGAAATTTCGTTTCCCTGCTTTTCAAAAACTTCTTCGAGCTGTTCGATATTGTTCCATTCAGATTTAATGAATCTTTCATCATAATTCACCGGAGCTACAATTTTAGGATTGTCCGTAACCGAAACGGCTGCCGAAGTTCTTCCATGAAAGGAACCTGAAAAATACAGCACCTTACTTTTTCCATTGTGGAAAGAAGCCAGTTTTAAAGCATTTTCGTTTGCTTCAGCTCCTGAATTACATAAAAACAAATTGTACTCTTCCAAACCTGAAAGTTTTCCCAATTTTTCAGCCACTTCAGCCTGCAATTCATTCTGAACCGAGTTTGAATAGAAAGATATTTTGTCTAACTGACTTTTTAATTGATTTTGATAATGGGGATGATTGTGACCGATGGAAATCACCGCATGACCTCCGTAAAAATCAAGATATTTTTCTCCTTTATCATCCCAAAGAAATGATCCCTGAGCTTTTACGGGATTGATGTTGAATAATGGATATACGTTGAATAAATTCATGTCTATTTATAAATGATAATTGATGTTTGATGAATGATTCATCTTTTTTTTATCTTTTTCTTTTGCCTTGAAATCGAAGATTATCTCCTTTCAGTCGATGAATACTATTTCGATGTAGTCAAACAAAAGAAACAAAAGCTCAAGACTGGAAACTTCCTCTAAAAAATATTTTTGTTCTCTAAAAATTCTAAAACTT
>NZ_JBBCQL010000305.1:0-4356 GCF_037149975.1 Chryseobacterium sp. VD8
AGTTTATAATTTAATAAAAGAAATTCAGTCAAAATATAAAGTGGATCCTTCAAGAATCTACCTTACCGGACTTTCAATGGGAGGATGGGGAACACTGAAACTAGCAATGGAACATCCCGAAATGTTTGCGGCGGTCGTTCCGGTTTGTGCACCCACAGACCGAGTAATGTACGCCAACATTCATCAGTACAAAAATCTGAATATGAAAATCTTTCATGGCGGAATGGATGATGTTGTTTTACCGGAAAATGCATTTAATTTTTATCAGGCACTGCATCCTGTAAATCCCTCTGCCGAATTGACGATTTTCCCAAATGACAATCATAATTCCTGGGATTCAACCTATTCCAATCCTAAATTATACGAATGGATGCTGTCAAAAAGAAAAGAAAAATAATTTAGTATAAATCGTTAAACGAAAAGTGTTTGCTGAATGAATGGTTCATACTTAGCTTATAGAATTACCTTCGCGAACAGAAAATAGGCAGGATAATTAAAAAAAACTTTTCGACTTTTCGTTTAGATAAACAAAAAATTAAAAATAGAACTATAATTAAAAAAAGAAGATAGAGTTATGAAAAAGTTAATTGTAATCGCCACTTTAGCATTGGCTCCTGTATTTTCGGCACAGGAAATGGTGACGAAGCCCGTTCAGTCGTATCAGACGGCTCAATATCAGGCTAAAAAGAAAGCTTTTGTGGATAATCTTTTGTCGAAAATGACTTTAGATGAAAAAATCGGACAGCTTAATTTACCAAGTTCAGGCGATTTTACTACCGGTTTGGCTAAAAGTTCAGACATCGGAAAAAAAATCGAACAGGGTTTAGTCGGAGGACTTTTCAATATAAAAGGAGCAGATAAAATCAGAGCTGTTCAGAAAGTTGCAGTAGAAAACAGCAGGCTTAAAATTCCATTGATTTTCGGAATGGATGTCATCCACGGTTACGAAACAACTTTCCCGATTCCATTAGGATTAGCCGCATCATGGGATATGAATTTGGTGCAGCAGTCTGCAAGAATTGCCGCTAAAGAAGCAGCTTCCGACGGAATCAACTGGACATTCTCGCCAATGGTGGATATTTCCCGTGAACCAAGATGGGGAAGGGTTTCCGAAGGAGCCGGTGAAGATCCTTACTTAGGAAGTGAAGTGGCAAAAAATATGGTCTACGGTTATCAGGGAAAAGATCTTGCCAACGGAACCAATATTCTGGCTTGCGTCAAGCACTTCGCACTGTACGGGGCAGGTGAAGCAGGAAGAGACTACAACACAGTGGATATGAGCCACGTAAGAATGTTCAACGAATATTTTCCTCCTTACAAAGCAGCAGTAGATGCAGGAGTAGCTTCTGTAATGGCTTCTTTCAATGAAGTGGACGGAGTTCCGGCAACAGGAAACAGATGGCTGCAAACCGAAGTCTTAAGAAACAAATGGAATTTCAAAGGTTTTGTGGTAACCGATTATACCGGAATCAACGAAATGGTAGATCACGGGATGGGAAATCTTCAGGAAGTTTCCGCATTGGCTTTAAAAGCAGGTATTGATATGGATATGGTAGGTGAAGGATTCTTAACCACCCTGAAAAAATCTTTAGCAGAAGGAAAAGTGACTCAGGATGAAATCGATATGGCAGCAAAAAGAATTCTTGAAGCGAAATACGATTTAGGACTATTTTCAGATCCTTATAAATTCGGAGATGCAAAACTGGCTGCAAAAGAGGTTTACAATATGGAAAACCGCAATATTGCCAGAAATGTGGCAGCACAATCCATGGTTTTGATGAAAAACGACAATCAGGTATTGCCTTTAAAGAAATCAGGAACCGTTGCAGTAATCGGACCATTGGTTAATAACTCTCTGAACATGGCAGGAACATGGAGCGTTGCAGCAAAACATGAGAAAGCCGTTAATCTGATGCAGGGATTACAGGAAAACTTCGGCAAAGAAGTAAAATTCCTTTCTGCAAAAGGAGCTAATATTGATTATGATGCAAAACTGGAAGACATCTATGCAGCGCACGGTAAGAAAACCGACAGAGATAACCGTTCAAAAGAAGTTTTATTAAAAGAAGCGGTGGATGTTGCAAACAAAGCAGATGTTATTGTTCTGGCAATCGGAGAATCTGCTGAAATGAGCGGGGAATCATCTTCAAGAACAGAAATTACCATTCCACAGTCTCAGGTAGATCTTTTAAATGAATTAAAAAAGACAGGAAAACCAATTGCAGTAGTTCTTTTCACAGGTCGCCCTTTAGCCTTAACAAACATTAAAGATACTCCGGATGCAATTCTTAATGTCTGGTTTGCAGGTTCTGAAGCAGGAAATGCAATCTCTGATGTGCTGTTCGGAAAAGTAAATCCTTCAGGAAAACTACCGATGACTTTCCCAAGAAGTTTAGGGCAGGTTCCAATCTATTACAATGCTAAAAATACAGGACGCCCGTTAGATCAGAAGCTGGTTGATAAATGTGAATACCAGAGATTCCGTTCCAATTATATGGATGAGTGTAACACGCCGTTGTATCCTTTCGGTTATGGGTTAAGTTACACAAAATTCAATTATTCTGATGTTACAGTTTCCAATGCAAATCCAAAAGGAAATCAGACCATTCAGGCATCCGTTATTGTAACGAATACCGGAAATTATGATGGAGCAGAAGTAGTTCAGCTTTATATCAGAGATATGGTAGGAAGCATCACAAGACCCGTAAAAGAACTGAAAGGCTTCCAGAAAGTAATGTTGAAAAAAGGAGAATCTAAAAAAGTCACCTTCGATATTACTCCGGAAAACCTTAAATTCTACAATGGAGACCTGAAATACGACTGGGAACCGGGTGAATTTGATATCATGATCGGAACCAATTCATCCGATGTGAAACATTCCAAAATCAACTGGACAAAATAATTTTATAAGCCGCTCACAATGAGTGGCTTTTTTTGTATTTTTGAATACATAGCAACTCATAAGGTTCTTTGGCATAATTTTGAACAGATTGAAAACTTAAAATTTAAAAACATGAAAAAAACAATTTTATTTGGTATGATGTTCCTTGGTTCATTAGTCTTTTCACAGCAAACGCATTTAGTGGGCGGAGACAAAGATGTTCATGGCTGTAAAGCTTCCGCAGGATATACCTATTCTCAGCTGAGAAACGATTGCGTAAGAGTTTTCGAGCAGAAAATTAAATTGAACGAGGTAAACTCAGACAAAAGTTACAGCACATCAACTGCAGTTATTTTCAGTAAAAACATGAAAAAAGCCGAAATTTTTATTCCCGACGGAAGCGCAAGCAGCATTATTCTCGACAGACAGGGAAAAAGCAAACTCTGGAAAAGCGGAAAGCACATCAAAGACAACTATATTTTGGCACCTTATAAGAAAACTGGTTATCAGATCAAGAAAAATGATGTTGTCATTTATCAATAAAAACAGGAGAACTATTCTCCTGTTTTTTTTATTAGTTTAGATACAAAGACTAGCATTATATGGTCTGCAAGGTCCGTTCTCTTTATATTGGCAACTACCTGCAGGACAACTTTCTCCTGGAGGAGGTACCCATCCTCCTGCAATGTTTTTTAAGGCTGACTTTGATAATTTTTTTAAATTTTTCATAATTAATTTGATTTAATATTTCTTTTGTAGAAGCTAAAATAAAAAATAAATCTGATAATAATTCATTTAATGTTGAAAAATATTTTCTACAGCTTTTTTATGAAAGTTTTCCTTCGTTATTGCTTTCTGGTTTCATTTAAACACAGATAAGCATTTCTAAGAAAAAACCATTTTTATCTCTCATTGAAAAACCGTATTTTTGCATATCTAAAAAAAGTAAAAGAAAAGAATGAATTCCTACAAAAATCCATTGGAAGAACGCTATTCAAGCGAAGAAATGTTGTTTAACTTTTCTCACAACAACAAATTCCAGAACTGGAGAAAGCTTTGGATTGCCCTTGCTGAAATCGAAAAAGATCTTGGTCTTGACATTACAGACGAGCAAATCGCCGAATTGAAAGCCAATGCTGAAAATATCGATTACGAAAAGGCTGCTGAATACGAGAAAAAATTCAGACACGATGTAATGGCTCACGTTCATACGTATGGTGATGTAGCACCTTCAGCAAAAGGAATTATTCATTTGGGAGCAACTTCAGCATTTGTAGGAGATAATACAGACTTAATCCAGATTCGCGACGGACTTTTAATCTTAAAGAAAAAGTTGGTTAACGTTATTAAAAACTTAGCGGATTTTGCAATTCAATATAAAGATTTACCAACATTAGGATTTACACACTTTCAGCCAGCGCAATTAACAACGGTTGGAAAAAGAGCAACCCTTTGGCTTCAGAGTTTAGTCCTTG
>NZ_JBBCQL010000306.1:0-4313 GCF_037149975.1 Chryseobacterium sp. VD8
AGATAAAGATTCTCCTTATGTAAATGTAATTGTTTCAAGAGAAGATAACAAGACGTTCGAAAAGGTAAAAAATTTCGTAAAAGCTTATGAGTCTGACGAAGTAGTGAAGAAGGCAGAGGAAATTTTCAAAGGCGGTGCTGTGAAAGGCTGGAACTGATTTGGTGAATTGTGAATGGTTAAAAGTGAATTCCTCCGTTATGCTATAAATTCACCACTAGCAATTCACCATTGACAATTCACTATTGACAATTCACTATTGACATTTTGAAAAAGTCTATTATTATATATTCAGACATTGTTTCAATTTTTTTGAAATGATGTCTTTTTATTTTCAAATCACGGGTTATTAAAAATTATTTATTTAAAATATATTTTCTCAATTTGAGATAATAAAATTTTTTGCTATTTTTGTTTCCAATCAAAAAAGGCTTTTTATGTTTAAGAAAACCGCCATTGTAAGTTTATTCACATTTATTTCTGCTTCTTATATGGCTCAAAATACACCGCTTCCTGTTTATTTAGACGAATCCAAACCTGTGGAATTACGGGTAAAAGATGCACTTTCCAGAATGACTCTGGAAGAAAAAGTGGCGATGCTTCATGCCCAGTCAAAATTCAGTTCACCGGGGGTTCCGAGATTGGGAATTCCTGAATTCTGGACAACGGACGGACCTCACGGAGTTCGCCCGGAAGTGATGTGGGATGAATGGAATCAGGCAGGCTGGACAAACGACTCTATCATCGCCTACCCTGCTTTAACGGCACTTTCCGCGACATGGAATAAAAAAATGTCCTGGAATTACGGTAAAGCACTGGGTGAAGAAGCCCGTTACCGAAAAAAAGATATTCTTCTGGGACCGGGAGTTAATATTTACAGAACTCCACTCAACGGAAGAAATTTCGAATACATGGGTGAAGATCCTTATTTAACATCAAAAATGGTGGTTCCTTATATCAAAGGAGTACAATCCAACGGTGTGGCAACTTCTGTAAAGCATTTCGCCCTGAACAATCAGGAAATGTTCCGCCATACCAGCAATGTAAAAGTGGACGACAGAGCTTTATACGAAATTTATCTTCCGGCTTTTAAGGCGGCTGTTACGGAAGGTGATTCTTGGACGATCATGGGAGCTTATGATATGTATAAAGGTCAGTATTCTAGCCAGAACCAATATCTTCTGAACGATATTTTAAAAGGAGAATGGAAATATAAAGGGGTCGTGGTTTCCGACTGGGGTGCTGTTAACAATACCGAACAGGCTATCCACAACGGACTGGATCTTGAATTCGGAAGCTGGACAAACGGACTTTCGGCAGGGACAAAAAATGCTTACGACAATTATTATCTGGCAAAACCTTATTTAGATTTAATTAAATCCGGAAAAGTAGGAACCAAAGAACTGGATGATAAGGTTTCAAGGCTTTTAAATCTTGCGTATAAAACGACGATGAACCGAAACAAACCTTTCGGAAATATCGCTTCTGAAGAGCATAAAGCTATTGCAAAAGAAATCGGGGAAGAAGGAATTGTATTGTTGAAAAATCAGGGAAATATCCTTCCGATTGATCTGAATAAAGCTAAAAAAATTGCTGTAATCGGGGAAAATGCTATCAAAATCATGACCGTTGGCGGAGGTTCTTCTTCATTAAAAGTGAAATACGAAACGCTTCCTTTAGACGGAATTAAAGCGAGATTCGGGAAACAGTCGGAAGTACAATACGCAAGAGGTTATGTTGGAGACATCGGCGGAGAATACAACGGGGTAAAATCCGGACAGGATTTAAAAGATAACCGTTCTGAAGCTGAATTATTAAACGAAGCCGTAGAACTGGCAAAAAAATCTGATTACGTTATTTTCGTCGGAGGATTAAACAAAGCAGATTTTCAGGACAGTGAAGGAAACGACAGAAAAAGTTACGGATTACCTTACAATCAGGACAATGTCATTGCTGCATTGGCAAAAGCGAATAAAAATCTTGCGGTTGTTCTGGTTTCCGGAAATGCGGTGGCAATGCCGTGGATTAAAGAAGTTCCGACTGTTGTTCAGGCTTGGTATTTAGGTTCTGAAGCAGGAAATTCGATTGCTTCGGTTTTAGCAGGTGATGCAAACCCTTCAGGAAAACTGCCTTTCACTTTCCCTGTGAAACTGGAAGACAATTCCGCACATCAGTTGGGAGAATATCCCGGAAATAAAGCGGAATTGGAAGCAGATAAAGGGAAAGATCAGAAAAACCCGATCAATATCGCATACAATGAAGGAATCTTTGTAGGCTACAGATGGCATGATACGAAAAAAATTAAACCTTTATTCAGTTTCGGACATGGTTTAAGCTACACCACTTTCGAGTTTGGAAAAGCCAAAGCTGATAAAACAACGATGTCTCAGGACGATAAAATCACGTTTACGGTTTCTGTAAAAAATACAGGGAAAAGAGCCGGAGCGGAAGTTGCTCAACTGTATATTTCCGACCTTAAATCGTCTGTTGAAAGACCGGCTAAAGAATTAAAAGGTTTTGAAAAAGTGTATCTGAATCCGGGAGAAGAAAAAGAAGTAACGTTCACCATTGATAAATCTGCTTTAAGTTTCTTCGATCCCCAAAAACACGATTGGGTTGCAGAACCGGGAGATTTTGAAGCTCAGATCGGTAATTCTTCTGATGCCATAAAAACGAAGGTGAAGTTTACGTTAAAGTAATCTTACTTATATATTTCTAAAACGAAATGCCCGGATTTTCTCCGGGCATTTTTCGTATAAAAAATTTTCGATTACGGAAAACCGTAAAAAATTTATTTTTCATGTATTTACATTTGTATCATAAAACTGATTCATTAAAACAGAAATCATAGTTTAATTTTTTCTCCATTTAAAACTCTATAACCATAATTATGAATACAATGATTCAAGATTCAATTTCTAATACAGATGACATTTTACTAAGAATAAAATCTGAACTAAGAAACGCAAAATCCGAAATTCTGATTGCTATGGCTTGGTTCACCAATCAGGATTTGTTTGAAATTATTAAAGAAAAACTTCTGCAAAACGTAAAAGTTTTACTGATTCTTTCTGATCAGCCCGATAATGAAAAACTCGATTTTGATATTTTGGTAAGTCAGGGCTTACATTTTACGAAAATCAGGAATATTGGTTACGGAATGATGAATCTGAAATTTTGTGTGATAGACCGTACTATCGCCATTTCAGGTTCCTATAATTGGTCAAATAATGCCAAAAATAATCATGAACAGGTTTTGGTAACCAATTTCCCTAAAACAGTAAATGAACTTACAGAAAGTTTTTTCAAGATCAAAGACCGAGTGGAAAAACTCAACAACGGACTGAGTCTTGAAGAAATTGAGAGAGAAGAAAACGAATCATTTCTTCCGGTAATGAATCCTTTAAAATCTGAAAGCCAAAATAAACCATTGAATTTCCAGGAGCAATCTCTGAAAGATTTTAAAGATGTTCTGGATAGCATTATCGCCACAGAAGTCGGCTCATTCGATAAAAATCTTCTGAAAGAAAACGCTTATCAAAGAGCTTTTGAAAATCAGGGCGATCATCAGGTTCTTCCACAAGCGATGGATAGTCTTTACTCGAATTTTATTAACGAAATAGAAGTGATTGCAGAGAAGGAAACCAGACTTAAAAACAGAATTGAAGAGCAATTGAAAGTCAGCATCAGTAACGTAGAAATGAAAACTCAGAATGAGATTGACACACTAAATTATAATCTGGATGCTGAAATACATAACACAGAAAATAACATTCGGGAAACCGAGAAAAATATTGAGGATAAAAAACAGCTTATAGAATCCAATAATTCCATCAAAATCCCTTTCATTCAGGATAAAATTGATGTTCTGATGAAAAAAATAAACGAATTGAAAGTTGATTTTGTAAAACCACCTGTTAACTGGCCTTTAACGGTTACTTTAGGATTTATAGGCATCATGCTTTTATCGTATATATTCGTATTTTATTCTTCTGTTGCCTATATATTTATTTTTTCGAAAAATGAAACACTATCCGCTTTAAACAGAGGTACAGTTCCGGAAACACCGGAAGTTTTTAATTCTGATGCCATCACACAAATTTGGAACAAAGGAGCCGGCGGAATATTATTCTTGTTCCTTTTCGTAAGTATTCCTTTAGGACTAGGAATGATGAAACTCATCATGCCCAATAAAGAAGAACAATCTGGAGAAAGCAGTGTAAGTAATACATTGAAGAGACTGTTTAACAATTACGGAGGCATATTTTTAATTTTTCTGGTTGATTGCTTTATCGCTTATCGGGTGGCGAAAAATA
>NZ_JBBCQL010000307.1:0-4304 GCF_037149975.1 Chryseobacterium sp. VD8
TTTGGGATGTCATTGAAACCCTCAGAAGAATAGATTCAAGAAATAATATCTATCTCGATATCAGTATGTTGCCGGACAATCCTAAAAAACTGAAAGTTCAGGGCAATGAACAGCTGCTGCATCTTGCGGTTGCGAATATTATCCAAAATGGCTGTAAATATTCTAATTTTCAGCAGGTTAAAGTTTCTTTGGGAGCTACGGATTCGGATGTCTATATTATTGTAAAAGACAGCGGCATCGGAATTCCCGAACAGGAAATGAATAAAATTTACGATCCTTTTTTCAGGGCTTCTAACACCAAAAATTACGAAGGCTATGGAATCGGACTTCCTCTGGCAAGAAATATCGTAAGAATACATCGCGGAGAATTACTCGTAAGCTCGCACGAAAACCAGGGAACCACTGTTCAGTTGCGTTTCCCGAATTACTACAGTATGCAGACAGACGGAAAAGATATTTAATATAATCATCGTTCATTTTACTCTTTTTCATTTAAACTGTTAATTCTTCTTAACTGATTCTAATCGTATTTTAATCTCTTTAATCACATTTTAATTCCGTTCCAAAGACGTTCTAATCTGGTCGTTTTAGTTTTGTAATATCAAAAAAGAATAAATACAAATCTAAATCTCATTAATATGAACAAGACGATTTTAATAGCCACCGATTATTCTCTTGAATCTTTGAACATTCTGAAAAAAGTAATGAGAGAAAAAGACGCTTCGGAAGACCAGAATCAATATAACATTCTTTTGGTTTCGGGGTATGATATGGGAGATTCCATCAGAGATCTTCTTTTTAATACGAAAAGTACCATTTTCAATAAAATCAGACCGCAGGAATTCTGTGATGCCTATGAAATTATCAAAAATAAATATCCCCATTTAATCAATAAAATTGTGTGCGATATTTTCACCGGCAGTTTCCAGAGAACATTCAATAATTATGTGAAAGCGGAAAATATTGAAGAAGCATACTATTCTCCTTCTATTAAAAGCAGAGGAAATGGTAAGTTCGATCTTATTCCTTACATCAAAAAATGTAAAGACCTGAAATCTCAGGAAATTTCGGTTGAAGTTCGCAAAAGCCTTCCGGAAAAAGGAAGACTTGCGGAGATCTTTGTAGAAGCTTAACACCAAAGAACTTTAAAAATTTAGAAAAATGCTAAGGAATTATAGTAACAGCAGAACGTTGGGAGACAACATCAGATTAGGAACGCTGACTGCCTTTACGGCAGGTACTATAAACATTGCTTCTCTGTTGATATTTCTCTCTTTTACCTCCAATGTAACGGGGCATTATGCTATTCTTGCGGCAGAAATCAGCAAGGCAAACTGGTCGCAGGTTGCAGTGGTGGGAATGTGGATCTTCCTGTTCTTTTTCGGAGGATTTGTGTCGAATTTTATTGTGATTACATTCAATCAGAAAAGTAAATATTTCGCCCATGCAATGCCTTTGGTTCTTGAAATTGCCTGTTTACTGTTTGTGGGAATCTACGGACAGTTTTATTACCGGAAAACACTGGAAGAAACGGAATATCTGGTCGCTTTAATGTTATTCGCAACAGGTTTGCAGAATGGTTTAACGGCAAGTATTTCTAATTTCTCGGTAAAAACCACTCACCTTACAGGAACAACCACCGATCTCGGGATTTTATTCTCCATGTTTACGCAGAAAAAATTCAGAAAAAACGGCGAACTGGTAGCAAGAGCGAAACTGTTGATGAGCATCATGATTTCCTATGTTTTGGGTGCGGTTTTTTCAGGATTAACCTACTATTATCTTGAGTTCAGGGTGTTTTATGTAATCAGTCTGTGTTTGCTGGTGGTAATTGGTTATGATGCTTACAAAATTCATATCAGACATTTCAATACGAAATACCGGTACAGCAAAATTTATAAGAAACCGAATCTGATGGCGTATTTTTATGATAAAATCCACGGAATTCCGGTGATTAAAGAGCAGAAGAGAGACAAGAAAAGAAAGCTTGTATTTGATGAATAAAATGGGCAGAAGCTTAGCGTAAAAGATCAAAATTCTTGATAACATTCTGAATACTTTTTGTAAAGCTTTGCCGGATTAAACAGACAATGTTAAATAAGAGATATAAATATCAGTATTAATTTTGTGTAAACTAGCTGTGAATCAATCCTCTAATTGTATAACGCAATTGGGGGATTGTGTTTTTAGGAAAACCCCGATAACGAGACAATTTGTCTGAATCCGGATGATGGCTGGAATGTTGATATGTTGATAAATTAATTTTAATTCAGAAGTTTATAGTTTTTATTCTTATTTTGAATGACTATTTTTGTAAGTTGATTTACGTTTTTTATGTCAGATATTATTCAGCTTTTACCCGATCATGTAGCCAACCAAATTGCGGCAGGAGAAGTAGTGCAGAGACCGGCTTCCATTGTGAAAGAACTTTTGGAAAACGCCATTGATGCAGATGCCACAAAAATTGAGTTGATTATCCGGGATGCCGGAAAAAATCTGATTCAGGTTGTAGACGACGGAAAAGGAATGTCTGAAACAGATGCGAGAATGGCTTTCGAAAGACACGCCACATCAAAAATCCGCGGAACAGAAGATATTTTTAAAATCTCTACCAAAGGTTTCCGTGGCGAAGCGCTGGCTTCGATTGCAGCCGTTTCTCAGGTGGAATTAAAAACCAAGCAGAAAGACGCTACCATCGGAACAAATATTTACATCGAAGGCGGGGTTTTCCAGTTTCAGGATCCTGTTCAGACCGCGGAAGGTTCTAATTTTTTGGTTAAAAATTTATTTTATAACGTTCCGGCAAGAAGAAAATTCCTGAAAAACAACAACGTAGAATTCAGACATGTTATCGATGAATTTCAAAGAGTTGCTTTAGCGCATGAAACGCTTGAGTTTTCTCTGTTTCATGATGATGAGCCGATTTTCAGGTTAAGAAAAGGAAGCCAGATGCAGCGTATTGTGGATGTTTTCGGAAGAAAACTGCAGCCACAGCTTATTCCCATCAAAGAAGATATTATCTGGTGTAAGCTTCACGGGTATGTTGCCAAACCGGAAGGAGCGAAAAAAACAAGAGGCGAACAGTTTTTATTTGTCAACGGAAGATATTTTAAAAGTCCATACTTCAATAAAGCCGTTCAGGAAGCTTTTGAAGGATTGTTGTTGCCGGGTTATGTACCTACGTTTTTTCTTTTCTTAGACATTGATCCTGAAAAAATAGACGTTAATATCCATCCTCAGAAAACGGAAGTAAAATTTGAAGACGAACATCTGATCTTTGCTCTGTTGCGTTCCACCATTAAACGTTCTTTGGGAATTTATAACGTTTCGCCAAGTCTGGATTTTGAAAAAGATCCTCACTTTGATGAAATTATGCACAAAACGTTCCCGAGTAAAGGAAACAGTGGAGGAGGTACCACGCTGAAAATGCCTGAAATAATCGTAGATAAAGACTACAATCCTTTTATTGAAGAGCGGGAAGTTGCACAGGCGGAAATTCAGAATCTTACGGAAATGTACCATCAGAATATTACCGCAGAACCTTCCAAGATCAATCTGTTTGAGGATGAAGATTTTGATGAAGATCTGATGAGGTTGCCGAACGGATACTGGCTGTTCAACAAAGGGGATGAAACTTTAATGCTGGATTTAGGAAGAATGCACAGACTCGTGGTTTCTGAAAATACAAAACCTGTAAAAAAAGGAACAACCAATGGTCATGCTTTACTCTTTTCTCTCGAATATCACATGAATGAGATTGAAAAAGCGAAATATAATTCCATTAAAAAATATCTTCCGGAGCTTGGTTTTGAAATGAGCATTGCCCACGAAAGTGTTTTAAGAATAGATGCGGTTCCGGAAGGACTGAAAGAAACGCAGGTCATGAAGTTTCTTGAAAACCTTTTTGAAATTCTGGAGTATAAATCTGAGGAAGAATTTATGCAGTATTATCAGAACCAGTGGAGTAAGCTGCAGTCGAAATCAAGATTCGATTTTATATACAAAAAAGATGCGGAGCAGCTTATCAAGGATTTTACCGCTTTGGGCTTTCCGGAATTTTTGCCCAACGGAAAAAGATGTTTCTACGAAGTTCCGTTTAATGATTTTAAAAACAAATTTTAGAAGCTATGTTTAACAGTATACCTCCCGTAACGAGAAATATAATCATCATCAATGTTGCTGTATTTGTTATAGCCAATTTGCTGTTTCAGGATAGATTTGTAGGATATCTTGCTGCTTTTTATCCCTTCTCGCCATTTTTCAAATCTTGGCAGATTGTTACGCATATGTTTATGCATGGAAGC
>NZ_JBBCQL010000308.1:0-4284 GCF_037149975.1 Chryseobacterium sp. VD8
CAAAAGATGGAGTTTTTAAAAATCAGCACTCCCCATTCCGGATCACCTCCTTTGCATACGCCAGTTTTTCCTTTAGCTGCTGCATTTCCTCTATTTTTGCATCGATCTGGGCAATCTTATCATCCATCAGCTTAATTTTGTCTTCTGTATTCAGGCGGTCTTCAAACCATGCATCCATACAGTCCTTAATTTCTGCCAGAGTAAACCCCACAGATTTGGCTTCCTTTATAAAATCAAGCTTTTCGATAACCTCCTCAGAATAATACGTGTAGTTGTTGCTTTTTATCGTTTCATCTTTTTCACCCGCAATTAAACCGCTTTTTTCATAAAAGCGGATCGTTCCGATTGGGATTTCCGTTGCCTTCGAAAGCTGGTTGATTAAATACTTCATTGTTAAATTTTCGTTAAAATTAAAACCATACAGTATACTATACACTTTTAGGTTTCAAAAGTAAATATTAATTTCGTTTCAACAAAATCTAAAAAACGATGTCAAAAACTATTTTCATTACAGGAGCTTCTACCGGGCTGGGTAAAGCAACGGCAAAACTATTCGCAGAAAAAGGCTGGAACGTTGTCGCAACCATGAGAACCCCCGAAAACGATACAGAACTCTCTTCCATTCCCAACATCAAGGTGATGAAACTGGATGTTACCAATCCGCAGGAAATCAAAGAAGTCGCTGAAAAAGTAATTCAGGACGGTGTAGATGTCGTATTCAACAATGCAGGATACGGATTAATGGGACCTTTGGAAGGACTGTCCGAAGAACAGATCAGCAGACAGTTAGAAACCAATTTATGGGGCGTGATCCGCACAACACAGGCATTCATCCCCTATTTCAGAGAACATAAAAAAGGATTGTTTTTAACCACCACTTCCATTGGCGGTCACGTTGCATTCCCTTTAGCCTCATTATATCACGCTACAAAATGGGCTCTTGAAGGCTGGTCAGAAAGCATGGCATTTGAACTCAATCCTTTCGGAATCACCATCAAAACCATTGCGCCGGGCGGAATTTCCACCGATTTTGCAAGCCGTTCTCTCGATATGGGAGCCCATCCTGCCTATCAGGAAATGACAGAAAAAGTCTGGGAAGTCTTCAGAGATCCCAACAGAATTTTCCAGTATTCCACTCCGGAGCAGATTGCTGAAGTTGTGTATGAAGCAGCAACAGACGGTAAAAACCAACTCCGTTACTTCGCAGGAGAAGATTCCAAACAGACCATCGCACTCCGCAGACAGGTCGGAGATCAGGTATTCTTCGAAGAAAACAAAAAACGCTTTTTTGAAAACTAACAAAAACAGACCGGACTTTACAAATTGTCCGGTTTTTTATTTAATTTTTATTTTCTTTGCTGTAGAAGTTAAAAAACAGGGCTACAATCCTGTAACACAGGAAACGGCTGATTATGTAAGAAATGAATTGTTTGTGGAAAAGGAATTGATAATACGAGAAGATTATAGATTATTTTTGAGTGAATTTTAAAAACACAACCATGGAAAAAGAAAGTATTATCACCATCAGCCAAACCCATCAGGAAGCTGATTTTAATTGGGCAATAAAGCGTTATTTACCAAATTTTAAAGATGGAAAGTCTACAATTATTGGTGTGCAATTTCCCTGGAAAAAAATATTTGAAGATGTCAAAAATTTTAATGAAATTTCACAGAACATAACCGACTTATACAATGAATTTACAGGAGGAAATTTTTTCAAAAGCATAAATTACACGCCACAGTTTAGGGATGTTTTTATTCTAAAAACAGAACAGTTTTCCGGTTATTATTGGATTGAATTTATTTTTACTAAAAATAAATGGAACCTTAAAACAAAAAATTACTCTTGGGAAAATGAAACCTTTGTCTATGCAAACGGATTAAACAAAAAAGACGATTTTATAGTTTCTAAAATATCTTATGAAGTTTTATTTTTCTCATTTAGAAATCCAGTGAAAGATGAAAATGGTTACAGAAAAAGGAAATACCGCTTACCTGTTTACATCAATGATGAAGACTTTTCTCAAAGTAATTATATCTTTTATTTTAGTAAAAGTGATGGTTTAAGAAGAGATCTGAGAGTAAGAAGTGTTCGTTTATTAATTGATAAAGATTTTGATTATTATTTGCATATTTGTTCAAATGAATTTTCTGAAAGCTCTGGAAGAAACCTAGATTTTGTTAATCAAGGACAAATTCCGCTAAAAATTTTATTTCAATACCTAAAAACAGTTCATGAAAATAATACATTTGGCTATTATGGTGGCGGTGCAATATTAGATCTTCCACAAACACATTTTATCTTTAAAATTAAAGAAAAATTACATAAAGCAGGTATATTATCAAATTCAGACAAAAAAAATTACGAACTTGAAAATTTAAAAGCACTTGAAAATATTATTTTGGAATGGATTGATAAGGTTATTGAATTTCAAAAACAAAATTAAAAACTAATGAACTACAAAATCATACACAACGAAGAAAAATTACAGCAATTCATAGACTGGCTTCCAGAACTACTGCCCAATGAACAATATTATGTTGCCCTTCTCGCAAGAAAAAAATACAACCCCGAAACAGGACTGAAAGCCGATAAAGCACAGTTAAAACGATTTACCTCAACCAAAGAAAGACTGCTTCAGAAAATCAGGCAGCTCGAAATTCCGGCAGGCTTGTACGAATCCGGAAATACCGAAGTTTCGCAGGATAACCTCGCTATTTACATCACTCCCAACCCGCGCGACCTTCACAATGCTTCATTGTTTTTAATGAAAGAAATTTCGGAAAAACTCATCCGGAAAGATAACGCCATCAATCCCCATACGTTGGCTTTAAATCTTATTCAGACCACCACTTCACGAAAAATATTCTTTGATCTTGATATTGATTTCCGTATAAAAAACCATCAACAAGCCATTGATAAATTCAGAGAAGACATTGCAGACTGCTTAAACCCAGACTGTCTTACCTTTATTAAAACCAATGGTGGACTGCACTGTTTAATTAAATTGGACAACATTCTGAAAGAACACCAGAAAAGCTGGTATCAAAAAGTTTCACAGCTCACCTGCGAAGAATATGAAGTCACCATGAATGGCGATAACGTTTTACCAATGGCAGGCTGTTTTCAGGGAATTGATTTTTCACCCTATTTTTTAGATTAAATTATGTGTACCCCCAATACAGAACTACAATTCTGCACCTGTACTGAAGGAAACATAAATGACATAAAAGACATTTACATTTGGTCTTTATACCGTTATCATGGCTCCCGGGAATCATTAATACGCGGAAAAGTTATGATGCCTGTAAAAGATTTTGAAAACGGAATCTCAGCAGAACACATGACATCCAAACTTAATCATGGGAACATTTTCGATTTCGATTATACTCCTCAGGAAAGAGATACAATTCATATCAGTTTTAATGCTAAAAACAGAGCAGAATACAAATATTTCACCTTAATCTTTACAGATGGAGTTTGGCAGGAGGGACGAAATCCTTTGTTCGTAAGTATTGAAAAAAATATTGCCAAAGGAGAAGTAAAAGTTTTATACAAAGAAGAAAATGAGTTTCTAAACCATTGCGAAAACTTAAAACCCCAATACGGAATCGAAATCCCCGAATCCGTTAAAGTTAGATATGCCAACCTTAAAGACGATTCTAAGGATCCTGTTTATTCAGCCATAAAAAACTTTAAAGAATATAAAATTTTATACACAGGAATTTGTAAAGTATGTCGTAGAAACTTATTTTAAAATTTATCCTGATGAAAATTCCGATAGGTTACAGGCAATGATTGATTCAGCGCAAAATAAATTTTCTATATTGGAAGAGAAATTTATTTCGGAAACAGAAAACTTTGCTTTTCTTAACAGATGCTTTAAGGATCTTGACAAAAACCTCGAAAAATGTTTTTTTATAACGATTCCTTTCGAAAACAAAGAAACACATCTTTTTATTAATAGTAATTTAATCGGAAGAACAGGTTTTAAAAGCAACAGAAATAACAGATATTTTAAGAATAAATCTCAAAAAATAAAATTTGAAGATTTTGAACTTTTTAAAGATTATTAAATGACCATACAAGACCTAAATTAAAGAAGCTTCTGGATTTTATACTTATGATGAAGAGGAAAAACAATCAATGAGATTGAGAAAACGAAATAAAAAACTTAACAGAAATTTTGCTGTCAGAAAATTTAACAGTATTTTTACTGTCAGAAGATTAAGACAATAAAAACACTGTTAAAATGAAAACAAATTGGAAATCACCTGATATTA
>NZ_JBBCQL010000309.1:0-4282 GCF_037149975.1 Chryseobacterium sp. VD8
CTACGAAGTAAAAAGAGGGCTTCTTATCGGGTTCAAATATTCCAATTATAGTGCTTCTACAAGCGGAAGATTAAGTGTTGCAGACAATATGGGAAATATTGTTTCTGCAAATGTAAGTACAAAAGACCAGATTAATTTTTATGGTCCTGAACTTACCCTAACCAATGACGCTCACGAAACAAAGCACAAACTGTTTATGGATGTCGCTTTGGGAGCAATGACTTATACTACAAAAACAGGAACGGTAAAAGGAAAAGGAACAACATTCGGGGCGGAACTGGATTTTGCCTATCAGTATGAAGTAAGCAGGAACTTTTTAATCGGTCCGAAAATAGGACTTTCGGGAGGAACCCTTAGCAAAATGAGCTTTAATGGACAGTCGGTAGAATTCGGAGAAGACCAAAAAGAAGGTTTAACGAGACTTTCTTTAAGTGCAGCCGCTACATTCCGTTTTTAAGTTTTATCTTTGCAAAAATTATAAAAAATGAGCAAACCGATAACTGAGTTCATAGAAAAGTACTACCTGCACTTCAACGCAGCTGCATTGGTGGATGCTTCTAAGGGATATGTTGCGCATCTTAAGGATGGCGGAAAAATGATGATTACTCTTGCCGGAGCAATGTCTACTGCGGAGTTGGGAAAAATTCTTGCAGAGATGATCCGTCAGGACAAAGTAGATTTCATTTCTTGTACAGGGGCAAACCTTGAAGAAGATTTAATGAATCTTGTAGCACATTCTCACTATGAAAGAGTTCCTCACTACAGAGATCTTACGCCACAGGAAGAATGGGATCTTCTGGAAAGAGGTCTGAACAGGGTTACAGATACCTGTATTCCAGAAGAAGAAGCTTTCAGAAGATTGCAGAAACATATTTATGAAATCTGGAAAGATGCAGACAATAAAGGTGAAAGATATTTCCCGCACGAATACATGTACAAAATGATCCTTTCCGGAGTTTTGGAACAGTATTATGAAATTCCGAGAGAAAACTCATGGATGATCGCTGCTGCGGAGAAAAATTTACCAATCGTCGTTCCGGGATGGGAAGATTCTACAATGGGTAATATTTTTGCTTCTTACTGCATCAAAGGAGAACTTAAATTCTCTACGATGAAATCAGGGATCGAGTATATGGCTTATTTAGCAGACTGGTACACTAAAAATTCATCAGGAAAAGGAGTTGGTTTCTTCCAGATTGGTGGAGGTATTGCCGGAGATTTCCCGATCTGTGTGGTTCCAATGCTGTATCAGGATATGGAAATGCATGATATTCCGTTCTGGTCTTATTTCTGTCAGATTTCAGACTCAACGACTTCTTACGGTTCTTATTCCGGAGCAGTTCCGAACGAGAAAATTACCTGGGGTAAACTAGATATCACAACACCGAAATTTATCGTTGAAAGTGATGCTACCATTTGTGCACCATTGATGTTCTCTTATATTTTAGAAAATTCTTAATCAGAATACTATAAATTTACGTAAAAGGCTTATTCTGTAAGCCTTTTATTTTTTTAAGTGAACACATAACTCACAATTTTTTTAGAAATACATTTTTAAAATTCATAGAAATACTCTTCTATTACCGCAAAGTGTTGTTTTAAGATATTTTCATCTTTTATAAGCGAAGCGGCTTTGTGAAACAAAAGAATAGTTTTAGATAAAAATAAAAACTCTGTGAACTTCGTGTTCAGAAAAGATACACTAAAATATTTTATTCTAATTGGAAGCTTTTCAGAAAAATAAATTCGATGCTCTTACAGGAATGCGCGCTGTTGCGGCGATTATGGTATTTGTATATCATAACCGCAAATACTGGCGTAATGATCTTCCCTTTGAAATCATGCGTTTCATCAGCGAATGGCATATCGGAGTAACGGTTTTCTTTGTCCTGAGCGGATTTTTACTCGCTTATCGATACGAAGAAAAACCTCTGGAATCCAAAAAGTCTTATTTAAAATACATTTTACTACGGATCGCAAGAATTTTTCCATTGTACTGGATTTTACTGAGCGCTTTTTTTCTGGATGTAAAATATTCCAAAGATGTAGATACCTATTTTTTACAGTACTCGCTTTTTTACTCTTTATTTGAAAAATACTCTGTCTCAGGAATTGTTCAGGCTTGGTCGCTTACGGTAGAATTTTTCTTTTATCTTCTCGCTCCGTTTTTATTTCTTTTGTTTAAAAAAAACTGGAGCTACTGTATTCTTTTTTTAGCCGGATTTTTTCTTTCAGGTTGGGGAATCGGTTATGGTCTGCATGAATATAACGGAAATCCTGAAGGCTTTTTATATCCTCTGAAATTCATGACAGGAAGCACGTTTTTCGGAAGAAGTTCTGAGTTTTTCTTCGGAATGTTGCTAGCTTATTTAATGAAGAAAGAGAAAGGTATTCAGTTTTTAAAAAAATTAAAACGGTCTACTTTGTTGGGCGGTATTTCTATTATTATCTTAACCATTGCCATTGCATTTTTTGCCCGGAATAACTTTGTTCACGGAGTAGAGCGATGGGAAGGAAGACTGATTCACGAATTTTTGCTTCCAGTCGCGATTATCATTTTCTTTTGGGGATTGATGTCTGAAAAAACATGGGTTTCGAAAGTTCTTTCTTCAAAACTATTGATTCTTTTGGGAAATGCCTCATTTGTATTTTACCTGATCCATCTGAGTTATTTCAATATGAAACTCAAATCTTTCGTTTATCTTCCCGACAAAAATTTTGTCCTGTTGTGGATTTGTTCAATCATTATTTATCTGCTCATCGAAAAGCCCCTGTATGAAAAATGCAGAAAATTGATTGCTAAAATTAAATAAACCTTTCTCAGTCTAATCCATCGAATTTATCAGGACAAAATAACGGTAGGCAAGAATTCCTTTCTGAATTTTTGTCAGTTTGTTCGGATCTTTATCACTTAATCTGGGTAAAATTGCCTTATTTATTTTATTCAAAAAGCGGAAAAACGATTTTTTCATAACTTTATATTTTACAGATTGAATTTCAATGGTCAATTCAAAAATAATGCAAAACAAAAATGAATGAAATATTTAAAAAGCAGGTTTGGGAAATCACCAAGTTAGTTCCGAAAGGCAGAGTAACGAGTTACGGAGCAATTGCCAAAGCAGTCGGTTATCCCAATCATTCCCGCCACGTTGGAAAAGCAATGGGAGGTTGTCCGAAAGATGTTCCTGCGCATCGTGTAATTTCAAGTTCAGGAACTTTATCGGTTCCGGAATTTCAGGAAAAACTGGAAGCGGAAGGAATTACTGTTGAAAATTTCAGGATTAAAAATTTCAAAAACCTGTTCTGGAATCCGCTGGAAGAGCTGTAAAAAGAGAATATTTACCATTCAGAAGAGAAAAATTACGGCTGAGTCTGTTTTTTTGGCGAAAGATTTTCTGAAAGGCTAGTTTTGCTTCATAAATAATACGCTATGAAAACAAAACTTCTATTCTCCGCACTTTTTTTAATGACAGTCTGCTTTTTTAAAGCACAGATGGATGATAATTTCTATAAGCCGGGCAAGACACTTCGTCCTGTAGAAAATCTGGTTTACGAAGATTTTTCCATTCCGGTGGAAAAAGATACCATTACAGGAATTATTTTAAAGCCAAAATCGGGAAAAGCCAAAGGAACAGTTCTGTTTTTTCACGGAGCAGGAGGAAATGTAACTTCTTATCTCTTCATGACAAAACCTTTGGTTGAAAATAATTTTCAGGTAGTGATGGTCGATTTTCGCGGTTATGGAAAATCAACAGGAAAACCAACTCACCTTAACATCGCATCAGACGGACAGATTTTCTTTGATAAAATGATGCAAAGACCTGAAATTGCCGATACCAAAATTATTCTGTACGGAGCTTCTATGGGATCGCAGATTGCGGCTCATTTAGCAAAAAATAATAAAACCAAAATTGCAGGACTGGTAATGGACGGAAGCCTTTCTTCTTTCACAGATATTGCGATGTATTACAAACCTGAACTCAAGGAAGTAATTTCCCGATACGTTATTTCTCCTTATTCTGCTAAAGAGGATTTACAGGATACGGAAGGTCTTCCTAAACTTTTTATCCACAGTAAAGACGATAAGGATGTTCCTTACGAAGAAGGATCTGAGAATTATGCCAAGGCTTCTTTGCCGAAAGAGTTTTTGGAATATTCCGGAAAACATCTGGAAGCAATGAATACACAGGCTGGGAAAATTGTTTCGGCTATTGAGAAAATGCTGAATAAATAAAAAGGTTTGGGTTTCGGCGGCGAAGCCGCCGAAACCCAAACAAAAAAT
>NZ_JBBCQL010000310.1:0-4250 GCF_037149975.1 Chryseobacterium sp. VD8
TTAGGAGAGGTCATACTAAGCGAAAAAGATAGTGATGAAAATATTATTACTGAATTAATTTTAGCAACAAATGCTTTTGATTTAATAATGAACTTAGATAATGACTTTTTGCATCATTCTTCGGAGAGTACGGTTTATAGATACAACTATTCAAGAGTGTATGATATGATTGGCTGGGCTTCTGAAAAAGAAGAACAAATTATCGATATCATAGAATTTTATGATTATCTCATTAATAATGAAAACCAAGTTGATATTAAATTGTTTGGAAAAGAATATGATGAGATAATAAATATTTGCAAATCAGTAATGGAAAATGAAAATAAACTTTACCTTACTGCTGACAATTATTAAATAAATTTTATGAATATTGATGACTTCAAAGCTGAACTTGAAACAAGGCTTATCATTGAAAAAGAATACATCATTCAGGAACTTTCTTCGATACATGATTATCAGGAAAAGCTTGAATTATTAGGTAAATTCAATGAAAAATATAAAGAGCTGATTAAAAGATTAGCAAATGAATTTGGAATTGATTTAAATGAACATTTTCAAACAGAAGATCCATCAAATTCCGAAAATCTTTCATATAATCAAATCATTCTTGGAAAAACCATGGCGGTTTACGACAAGCTATCTGATGAATTATATGAAGAAATAACACATTAATCTGAAATTTAAGCCATGTTTAAAAGAATTTTCACAAAAAAGAACTTTTTACGCTCATTCATGAATGCGATTATTTTTGTGGTCGGCTTTTCTCTCATCAAATTTCTTTTTTATTATTTGGGATGGGACAATGAAAAAAAGTATCAATATATATGGTTTTACAGTTTATTTCATCTTTATATTTTTAGCTTTTTTCATTTTGGACGGCAGAGAATACACATGGAAAGATGTGATTAGATTTAAAAATTTAAATAAGAGTAAATGAATCCGAGACAGGTTGCAGAATATATGTTCGATCAGGATTATTTTTCCCAATGGATGAATATAAAACTGATTGAAGTCAAAGAAAATTATTGTTTAATAGAAATGCCCATTAAAAAAGAAATGATTAACGGGCTGAAAACGGTTCACGGAGGCGTTACATTCGCTTTTGCAGATTCTGCACTGGCTTTTTCGTCCAACAATTCCGGTGATGCTGCTGTTGCATTGAATTGCATCATCAATTTTACCAAAGCCGGAAAAGAAGGGGATACTTTCAGAGCAGAAAGTATTTTGGTCAATGAAACCAGAAAAACAGCTGTTTACGATATTAAAATTACCAATCAAAACGAAGAATTGATTGCAAAATTTGTCGGAACAGTTTATAAAATCGGAAAAAAAGTAACAGAATTATAAAATTTGGAAATTTGAGAATGAAGCAATTTGAAAATTATTTTTTAATGCTTTATTTCATTCTCAAATTTCCAAATTAACACATTTCCAAATTAACACATTTTCAAATTAAATAAAATGAACAACGTATACATCATAGATTACATAAGAACTCCCATTTCAAAATTAAGCGGAGGACTTTCTGAAGTAAGAGCCGACGATTTGGCTGCTATTGTTATTAAAGAAATTGTAGCAAGAAACCCTGAAGTTCCTGTTGAGGAAATTGAAGATGTTATTTTCGGATGTGCCAATCAGGCAGGAGAAGATAATAGAAATGTTGCCAGAATGGGGCTTTTATTGGCAGGACTTCCGTATAAAATCGGAGGAGAAACGGTGAATAGATTGTGTGCTTCAGGAATGTCTGCGGTGGCAAATGCTTTCCGTTCAATTTCTGCAGGAGAAGGTGAAATTTATATTGCAGGTGGAGTAGAACACATGACGCGTTCTCCTTATGTAATGTCAAAACCAAGTACAGCTTTCGGAAGAGACAGCCAGATGTTTGACACCACTTTCGGATGGAGATTCATCAACCCGAAAATGAAAGAAATGTACGGCGTTGACGGAATGGGGGAAACTGCAGAAAATTTAGCGGATATCCACAACATCAGTCGTGAAGATCAGGATAAATTTGCCCTTTGGTCTCAGCAGAAAGCTACCAAAGCTCAGGAAAGCGGAAGATTGGCAGAAGAAATTGTAAAAATTGAAATTCCACAGAAAAAAGGCGAACCGAAAATTTTTGATACCGACGAATTTATCAAACCGACTTCTTCAATGGAAGGATTAGGAAAACTTCGTCCGGCTTTCAGAAAAGAAGGAACGGTAACAGCAGGAAATGCATCCGGAATGAATGACGGAGCAGCAGCTTTAATTTTAGCAAGCGAAGAAGCTGTAAAAAAATATGGATTGAAGCCAAAAGCGAAAATCCTAGGATCTTCCGTTGCCGGAGTTGAGCCAAGAATTATGGGTATCGGACCTGTAGAAGCCACTCAAAAACTATTAAAAAGACTGAATCTTTCATTAGACGATATGGATATCATTGAGCTAAATGAGGCATTTGCGGCTCAGGCTTTAGCTGTAACAAGAAGTTTGGGTTTAAAAGATGACGATTCAAGAGTAAATCCAAACGGAGGAGCCATCGCAATCGGTCATCCACTTGGAGTTTCGGGAGCCAGAATCGTTGGTTCTGCGGCAATGGAACTTCAAAAGCAGGATAAGAAATATGCATTGTGTACACTTTGTATTGGCGTAGGACAAGGGTACGCTATGGTCATTGAAAGAGTTTAAATTAATTATTTATATGTACTGATATTTTCTATAAATAATGACTATGAAAGGTCTAGCTGAAAAAGAACGTAAAATATTTAATTATGGAATTATTGTTGGAAAACTTGAAACAATAGCCAGATTCAATGATAAAACCGACCATGCTTATAATTTTGAATTAAGTATTATACCTAAATTAGATACCATTGCGAAAACTATAGAGGATAGAGTTGAAAATATTAGTGAAAGTTATACATTGAAAGAAATAAGTTTAGAGAAAGCATTTAAATTTTTCTTTAAGTTATTACATGATAAATGGTTTTATTGCTATCAGGATAAACGTGACTATTACTTATCTGATGTAGGAAATAATTTTTCTTTATACTTTGATGAGTGGAAAAGAGAATGGATTGAAGATTTTGTTGATCTTTTACTTCAAACAATAGATCCAATACAAATTTATGAAATAGAATATCAAAATTTGAAAAGCTATTATGCATCAGATTATGATGAATTTATTCTTGAGAGTGAAGATGAAATATACTACTTTAAACTTTCAGTTACTGATTAAAATTTATTAAGAAAGCTCAAGTAAAATTATACATCACAAAAATTAATTTTCAAATTAAATAAAAAATGAACGTTTACTCATATCACGGAATTCGACCGATAATAAAACCTTCCGCGTACGTTCACCCGCAAGCGGTGATCATCGGAAATGTGGAAATTGGCGAAGAAGTTTATATTGGACCCAATGCAGTGATTCGTGGTGACTGGGGAAAAATTATAGTAAAAGACGGTGCCAATGTTCAGGAAAATTGTACCCTACACGTTTTTCCGGGAATTGAGACTATACTTGAAGAATCTGCACATATCGGTCATGGAGCGATTATTCACTCCGGACATATCGGCAAAAACTGTCTGGTCGGAATGAATTCTGTCGTTATGGACAAAGCGGTCATCGGAGATGAATGTATCATCGGTGCTTTAGCTTTTGTTCCGGCAAACTTCAGATGTGATGCCAGAAAATTAATTGTCGGAAGTCCTGCAAAAATTATCCGCGATGTTTCTGATGAAATGATTAAATGGAAAACAGAAGGAACAAGATTATATCAGGAACTGGCAAGAGAAGGAAAAGATGCTATTTTGCCTTGTGAACCTTTTACAGAATATGTTAAGCAGATCCCTACAAAAGTTGTGGATTACAGTATTTGGGATGATGTAAAATAATTATCGTCCCTTACTAAACCTCATAGGTTTTCAAAACCTATGAGGTTTGAAAATATAAAACACACAAATGAAGAAAAATAAATGTCAAACACAGAAAATTTTGAATGTGAATATGTATACCATATCTACACTCATGCCAATGGAAAAGATTTAATTTTCAGAGTAGAAGAAAATTACAGATATTTTTTAGATAAGCTTGCAAAGTATATTGTCCCGATAGCTGAAATATATGCATACTGTTTAATGCCGAATCATTTTCATTTAATGTTAAGGTTTAAAAAGCTGGGTGAGATTTTAAATGAAGATGAACATAAATACTTAATGAAGCAGTTTAGTAATCTGTTGAATGCTTACGCAAAAGCTTATAATAAAAG
>NZ_JBBCQL010000311.1:0-4190 GCF_037149975.1 Chryseobacterium sp. VD8
TATTTTGAGATGGGCGGAAAGCAGTTTCTGCTGGCTCATGGCGACGGTTTGGGACCGGGAGATAAAGGATATAAAAGAATGAAAAAAGTCTTTACCAATCCTGTCGCGCAATGGTTCTTCAAATGGCTGCATCCCGATATTGCGATGAAGATTGCATTGTATATGTCTCAGAAAAATAAAATGATTTCAGGAGATGAGGATAAAGAATTTCTGGGAGAGGATAAAGAGTTTCTGATCATTTATTCAAAAGAAAAACTTAAAACTCAGTCAATCGATTATTTTATTTACGGACACCGTCATCTTCCGATGATTCTGGATCTTGAAGGAAAAGCAAAATACATCAATCTGGGAGACTGGATCTCTTATTTTACGTATGGTGTTTTTGAGCATGATTTTGAATTGAAAACCTTTGGAGATAGCACAAAAAAAATTACCCCAAAAGCTGAGGTAATTTCCGAATGAACCAAAATTCATTCATGTTTTTAATCCATATTCCGCATTACCCATTGCAATAACCTAACCAATTTTTTAGTTTTCAGATTAAAAAATTATTAAAAATGATCTTTTTTATGATAAGTGATTGTAAATGAGGTTGAAAGAATAAAAATATTTTTATAAGTGAAAAATATATTCGGCATACAGACAGAGCATGATTTTTTGGCTGCATCACTGGAAACCTTCCGTTATCAGTATGAAAATATTGAAGTTTACAGACGTTTTGTAGATTATCTTAACATCAAACCTGATCATGTGGATGAACTGACAAAAATTCCTTTTCTGCCCATTGAAATGTTTAAAAACCATCAGGTTTTGGATAAAAGTGTAACTGCGGATCTTTTTTTTCAAAGTTCCGGAACCACACAGATGAATTTATCGAAACATTTCATTGCCAATCCTGAACTGTACGAAGAAAGCATCTATAAAAGCTTTGAACAGTTTATCGGAAAACCAGAAGACTTTATTTTCCTCGGACTTCTGCCAAGTTATCTGGAGAGACAAAATTCTTCGCTGATTTATATGGTAGATTATCTGATGAAAAAATCCGGAAAACCTGAAAACGGATATTTCCTGTACAATCATGAAGATTTATTTACCCTTTTGAACGAACTACAAAACAAGAAAGTTATTCTGTTCGGCGTTTCTTTTGCACTGCTGGATTTTTTAGATTTCTGCGACAGTAACTCAAAAACGCTTCAATTCTCCGACTCATTAACGGTAATTGAAACCGGAGGAATGAAAGGCAGAAAAGAGGAAATGACCAAAGACGAACTGTTGAAAATTTTACAGGAAGGTTTTAAAACCGATAAAATTTATTCAGAATATTCGATGACAGAGCTTCTTTCACAGGCATATTCTTTAGGAAATAACGAATATCAATGTCCAAACTGGATGCGCATCATGATCAGAAATGCAGAAGATCCTTTTAATTATGAAAAGGAGGGAAGAACGGGAGCGATTAATATCATCGACTTGGCAAATGTACATTCCTGTGCATTCATCGCCACGCAGGATTTAGGTAAAATTGTCGGGAATAAATTTCAGGTTTTAGGTAGAATCGATCATTCAGATATTCGTGGATGCAGTTTGCTTGTTAGCTAATTGATGTTGTTTAAACTTCAGCTATCATTTGCTTAGTTAAAACGCCCTTGCGAACGAACTATGCAGAGCAAATAAAAACTAAAATCTTTGCGACTTCCGCGTTAAAATTAAAGAGTTTCATCGAATCAGAAATTTTGTTTAAATTTAAAACTTCTGCTATCATTAGCTTAGTGAAAACGCCCTTGCGAACGAAATAGGGAAGACAATAGTAACTAAAACCTTTGCGACTTCAGCGTTAAAATTAAAGAGTTTCATCAAAGCAGAGTTATTGTTTAAATTTAAACTTCAGCTATCATTTGCTTAGTGAAAACGCCCTTGCGAACGAACTATGCAGAACAAATTTCAACTAAAATCTTTGAGATCTTCGCGTTAAAAACAAAAAACAAAAGTGTTAAAAATAGAAGAATTGGTTCACGCATTTATTCATTCTCAATGCAATTTTGAGAAAGAAATTGTTTTGACTAATCATTTTCAGGCAGATTGGGAAGCCGATATTCTGATTGTTGATTCAGAAGGATACAGTCATGAAATTGAAATCAAACTTTCGAAAAGCGATTTTAAAAATGATTTTAAAAAATCCTATACCAATTCAAGTACAGGCGAAAAATTCTTAAAACACGATAAAATTTCCTGTGGAGATTAGGTCTGCAATGCGTTCAGTTTTCTGCTTCCGATGGGAATGGTAGATCATGAAATGATTCCGGAACATTGCGGGATTATAGAATTTTACCACAACGTAGACTCTTGGGAAACTGAGTTTTATGTCATAAGAAAACCAAGAAAAGTACATGATGATTCTTACTGGAAACTGAATGATAAAGATCTTTTTATCAGGAAGATGGCTTTAAATCTATTATATAAGAAAATGGAAATTAAAGGAAAGCACGAAGAGCTTATTTTTAAAAATCCTTTTGATCTTAAAAAATTAAAGTAGTCTTTCAAAATGTCAAACATAAAAAAATCCTGTCGGAGACAGGATTTTGTAGTTAACTATCTAATTCTTCCGCGCCGTTTCGCTGCAGCAGGAATCTGTAAATTAATCCTCCTGTAATTCCTCCCAAAATCGGGGCAACCCAGAACAGCCAAAGCTGAGACATGGCATTTCCGCCTACGAAAACCGCCTGAGAAAGTGATCTTGCCGGATTCACGGAAGTATTCGTAATCGGAATAGAAATTAAATGGATTAATGTTAATCCTAAACCGATGGCAATACCTGCAAATTTTCCGTTGGCAAACTTATCTGTAGCACCCAGAATAATGATCAGGAAAAAAGCCGTCAGTAAAAATTCTGTTAAAAATGCAGCACTCATGGAATAGCTTTTTCCAAAATATACCGCTTCACCGTAGAAATTGGTGGCAAAAGCTCCCGGTCCCGAAAAGTCCGGAGTTCCGGATCCGCTCAGAATAACGTACAAAGCGTCTGCAGCTCCAATTGCTCCTAAACATTGTGCTACAACATACGGAACAAGATCTTTGGCAGAGAATCTTCCACCTGCAAGAAGTCCTACGGAAACAGCAGGATTGAAATGTCCTCCGGAAATATGCCCTACTGCATAAGCCATTGTAAGAACAGTAAGCCCGAAAGCCAAAGACACTCCCAGAAGAAGAATCCCTAATTGTCCATTAGATGCAGCAGCAATCTGTGAGGCGAAGATTGCACTTCCGCAACCTCCGAAAACAAGCCAGAACGTACCGAAAAATTCGGCAAAAAGTTTTTTTATCATATTGTTTATTTTAATAAATTATCTCAAATTTATAATTAATACGTTAAATAAGAAAGATTAATTTTAAAATTGTTATGGTATAAATTTATTTTTTATTATTGATTTAGTAATTTAAAATTAAATTAATGGTTAATTATTTTCACATATATGTTTATCGGAGTTTATATTTATTTCATAAATGATTATTTTAGTTTATAAATTTTAAAACATCTTTCATGAAAAAGTTTCTGTGTGTGGTTTTTGCTTACGTTCTTCATGGTATTTGTTACGCGCAGGCGGCTCAAAAAACATTGCCTTGCTATGATCTTACAGAAGTTTTAAGAGTAGAACCTACGCTGCTGTACAAACCGCATCTTGATGCTTCTAAAAGTTTTGGAGTTAAAATTCTGAAGGATTCTAAAACGGTACAGAAATACATCAGCAACGGAAAATTTCATAAAATAAAAAAATCAGGAACTGGGTATCGCGTTGAAAAGCTGGATTACAGCAGAGCTTACATGGTTTCTAAAGGCAAACTTACACTGGAAAAAATGGGTGCCCGTTTCAGTAAGGAAACCAAAGGAAATGTTTTTACAGTTTCTTCCATTACCAGAACGCTGGAAGACCAATGCAGACTGAGGAGAGTAAATTCCAACGCCGCACTGGGAATCAGTTCTCATAATTACGGAAATTCGTTTGATATCTCTTATGTTCGCTTTAATGGTGTTCTGAAGCATAATCCGAAAATGGAAGCTGCTTTGGAAAAAGTTCTGAAATATTATTATGATCTGGGTAAAATCTACTATATCAAGGAAAAACAGCAAAGTTGTTACCATATTACGGTGAAGAATTATTAACTAATTTTCAATTATGCGTGAGATACTTGCA
>NZ_JBBCQL010000312.1:0-4154 GCF_037149975.1 Chryseobacterium sp. VD8
CAAAAAACAGAAGAATTGATGTGAGTGTATTATCTCTTTAAAAAATCAACTTTAAATACAGAAAGCACTGCATAATGCGGTGCTTTTGTTTTAAATATCATTTAAATTTTCCTGCTAAGAAATCTGCTCAATCAACAAAATAAAATATTTCCTGCTGTCATTTCAACAAAGGAGAAATCTAAAAATAAAAAAATGAAGATCTTTACATTGAAAGTAATTTTAAAGATTCTTTTTCAAATATTCAAGCGCATTAATAATCAGATCATCATTTTTAGCAAAACTAAACCGGATATAATCTGAATTCTGTCTGGAATTGTAAAAAGCAGATAAAGGCAAACATGCGACTTTCTTTTCGATAGTCAGCCATTTTGAGAACTCTACATCCGTCATTGTTTTTGAAACAGTTCTGAAATTCACGATTTGAAAAACGGCACCTTCTGCTTTTTTTTCCACAATGAAAGGCGTTTCTTTAATCAGATCATTAAAAAGATCACGCTTTTTTTGCATTAGATTTTGATTCTGTGAAGCATCAAAAACTTCCAGATATTTGGCTATTGCGTACTGACACGGCGCACTTGCGCTATAGGAAATGTACTGTTGATGACAGCGGAATTTTGCAGTTAATTCTTCAGGTGTCAAAAGATATCCCACTTTCCATCCTGTGGAATGAAACATTTTCCCAAAAGAAAAAATGCAGAAAGTTCTTTTTTTGAGCTCAGGATGAAGAAATGAGCTGTAATGTTCCTTTCCGTCAAAACAATAGGTATCATAAATTTCTTCGGAAATCAGATAAATTTCCTGATGTTTGATAATGCTGTATAATTGATTCCAATCTTGTTCAGACCATATTTTTCCGGTTGGATTTTGTGGCGAATTTACGATAATGGCTTTTGTTTTTTCAGAAATACAATTTTGCAGTTTTCCCCAATTTATCGAAAAATCATTGTCAAGATCATAATAAACAGGAGTTCCTCCATTCAGGAAAATGGATGGACCATACGTATAATAAGAAGGCTGAATGACAATAACTTCATCTCCCTGATTCAGAATAGATTTGAGGGAGGTATATAAAGCAAAGGTTGCACAGGGAACAATCGTAACTTCATTTTGCTGTAATCTGATGCTGTTTTTTCTGTTAGAATTAAAACGGATTACATTTTCTATCAGAAGCGGATTTCCTGCAAGTGGTTCATAATTATGGCTGTTAAGATCTGCAGCTTCTTTCAGATATTCCCGTAAGCGATGGTCAATATCAAAATCCGGCAGTCCCAAAGACAGATCAAAGCTATTGTTTCTAACTGCCAGTTCAGACATTTCGGTAAAAAAAGAATAATGATTGAATCCGTAGATATTCTCCATGCTTTTTGCATTTATTTCAAATATAAGAAAAATAGCAATTCGTAAAAGATTAAATATTTTTTGTTATTTTTAGGCAAATTATTCCATAATGAGAAAATTATTCATTCCACTATTTTCACTTGCTGTAGTGGTAAGCTGCGGAACAGCAAAAAACGCAGCCGATGCAGGAGGAACCCAATCTTCGTCTGTCGCAAAAGGTGATAAAGCTTTTTTGGCTGCGTATAAGGAAATTAAGGCAGAAGATCTAAAGAAAAACCTGTACGTAATTGCTTCCGATGAAATGGAGGGCAGAGATACGGGAAGTCCGGGACAAAAAAGAGCAGGAGAATACATGGTGAATTACTATAAAGGCTTAGGAATTTCTTATCCTAAAGCTTTGGGATCCTATTATCAGAAAGTTCCGTCTGATTTCATGAAGAAAAGAGGCGGCGGAAATCTTCCTGATTCCGAAAATATTTTAGCCTTTATCGAAGGATCTGAAAAGCCGGAAGAAATTGTTGTGATCTCCGGTCATTACGATCACGTAGGAACAAGAAACGGAGTAGTTTACAACGGAGCAGACGACGACGGAAGCGGAACGGTTGCGGTAATGGAGATTGCAAAAGCTTTTCAGGCAGCTAAAAAAGCAGGAAACGGTCCGAAAAGATCCATTTTATTTCTTCACGTAACGGGAGAGGAGCATGGTTTATTTGGTTCTGAATTTTATACGGATAATCCGGTTTTTCCTCTGGCAAATACGGTTGTAGATTTAAATATTGATATGATCGGTCGTGATGATCCGGAAAACAGAGGAAAACAATATGTTTACGTTATTGGTTCTGAAATGCTGAGTTCTCAGTTAAAAGTTATTAACGAAACTGCGAATAAAAAGACCAACAATCTTGAGTTAAATTATAAGTATGACGATCCGAATGATACCGAAAGACTGTATTACAGATCAGATCACTATAATTTTGCTAAAAATAATGTTCCGGTAGCATTTTTCTTTGATGGCATCCACGAAGATTACCACAAACCAACGGATGATGTAGAGAAAATTGACTACAACTTACTGGCTAAAAGAACTCAGTTAGTTTTCACAACCGCTTGGGAAATCGCCAACAGACCAGAAAGAATCGTTGTTGATAAGAAATAATTGAATCAATAAATACACTACAAAAAGGCAAATTAGCAGATCAGCGGTTTGCCTTTTTAGTTAAATTAAAATTTACATGAAAATCCGTGAAGCTGAACGGAAAGATATTCCGCAGATCCAGATCGTAAGAAATTCGGTTAAAGAGAACACATTATCGGATCCCAATCTTGTGACAGATCAGGATTGTGAGGATTTCCTTTTTAACAGAGGAAAAGGATGGGTTTGTGAAGATAATGACAGAATTTTGGGATTCGGAATTGTAGATATGAAAGAGAAAAGCATCTGGGCGCTTTTTGTTCATCCGGAATTTGAGAATAAAGGAATCGGGAGAAAACTTCATAACACCATGCTGAACTGGTATTTTGATCAGACGGACGAGAAAATCTGGCTGAGTACTTCTCCGGACACAAGAGCAGAGATATTCTACAGAAAATCCGGATGGACAGAAAACGGAGTTTACGGAAAGAATGAAATAAAATTTGAAATGTCTTATAATGACTGGAAAAACAGATAATATGGAACAGAATATAAAATCAATGCGACCTTTCGTTGGTTCTGAAAACTTTGAAACCAGCAGGAGTTTCTACCGTGATCTGGGTTTTGAAGAAGTGGTTCTGGATGCTAAAATGTCTCTATTTAAATGGAATGGGACCGCTTTTTATCTTCAGGATGCCTATGTAAAAGACTGGATTGATAATACCATGCTTTTTGTGGAAGTTGAAGATACAGACAAATTTTATCAGGAATTGATCAGTTTACATCTTACTGAAAAATATGAAAAAGTAAGAATATTTCCCGTGAGAACGATGGACTGGGGTAAAGAATGTTTTGTGCATGATCCTTGTGGAATTCTGTGGCATTTCGGAGAATTTTTCTAATCAATTGGAGTAAAGAGAAAATTTTACCATTATTTAAAAACAATAATCAACGACAAGACGAAGAATGATTTACGCTTTCGATACGTATTATTACGATGACTACGCCCATACAGTTTGTTTAGCTTTTCAGGATTGGGATGCTGAACATGAAACAGCAGTTTTCACTGAGAAAACAGCAATTACCTCAGAATACGAAAGCGGAGCCTTTTATAAAAGAGAATTACCCTGTATTCTCAGTCTTTTACATCAAATAGACCTTAAAGAAGATGATATTATCATTATTGATGGTTATGTAACTTTAGATGAAGAAGGGAAAATAGGGCTTGGAGGACATCTTTACGAAGCTTTAGACCAAAAATTTACGGTGGTCGGAATTGCAAAGAACGGTTTTAACAGTCCGGATTCACGAAGAAGAGCAGTTTATCGCGGAGAAAGTAAGACTCCCTTATTTCTGACTGCAAAAGGAACCGATGTAGATGAAATTAAACGAAAAGTCGAACAAATGCACGGAAATTTCAGAATTCCGACATTGCTTAAAAAATTAGATCAGCTTTCCCGAAGTTAAAATATTTTAATTTTCAACGACTAAAACACCTAAAATTTGTTTAAACTTTTTACCACAAAATAAGCAAAGATTTAAACACTTTAGTTTCTAAGTTTAATACTTAAATGAAAAAAGAGTACATAAGTTAAAAAAAATCAAAGATTTTTCACTTTGCAGACTTTTGAAATACTTTAAATAAACCCAATAAAGACTTTTATATCTTTTGCGGTTAAATTTA
>NZ_JBBCQL010000313.1:0-4151 GCF_037149975.1 Chryseobacterium sp. VD8
TTTTGATTGTAATGCCTAAATCCCATATATGTTATTGATTACCAAATAAATATACAAAACAACAGTCAATCTTACAAATGTTTTAATCAAAGAAACCGCCTCAGTTGTGAGACGGCTTCTTTTTTGTTTTTTAATAAAGCTTCCTGTTAATTAGAAAGAGTCACATTATAAGATGAACTGATGAACTTTGTTTGATTGTAAACTGAATTACAAACCATTCCTGAAATATTGTAGTTTTGGTTTTTCGGAACCATTGCAGAACCTATTTTATTGGCGCCAATCGGAATTTTCTTGAAATAATTGTTACCGCTGATCGTAAGAACCATATTACAGCGCGAATTATTTTCAACTGTAATCGAAGTATTCGGGCTGTCTTCCGAACCATTTAGAAGATCTGTTAGAACGGCTGCTGTTTCCGATTTATATGTTTTTATTAAAGTCTGATATTCTAATTCAGTCTGATTAGCAGATGAATTCCGCACACCTGCAGAAGTAGGCGGCGTACTCTTCACAGAATTGTTTGTCGTTCTGTAATGGGTAGCTTCACAACTGCTTAAAGCAAGAATAATAAAAACTGAAGGGAAAAATTTTTTCATACGAAATTTTCTTAGTGTAAATTTAAAAATTACTTGCTTCCCAACATTGCTTTATTTTCAGTTTGTAACGGATTATTAATGGTTAAAAAAATACTTTTCCTGATGTCTTTCTGAGAAGAATATAAAACATCACAAACATGACTTGTAAGTGTATAATTTCCTTTATTGATAACAATGGAGTTTTCACCTTTCGCCGGAACTGCCAAATTATAAAAATCCTTTCCCTGAATTCTTAAAACAATATTGCAGTCCGAATTATTTTTAAACAAAAGAATAACTTCTTTACTGCTGATATCTTCATTAAACATGGCATTAAGCAGTTTTACGGTTTTATCTTTATGTTCAGCCGGCGTCGAGGCAATCAGACGTTTAAATTCTTCTGTTTCCGCTGCATTAGAGTTCTTCATTAAGTTATTAGAAATCTCAGAAATAATAGGCCTTGCGACCATTGGTTTGGCATCTTTCTTTCCTTTGGTCCATTCCGAGTTTTTTAAAGCAATCAGTTTTGATTTTAGTACGCTTCTTTTGGGATCATCGGGATGAGCTGTTTTCAGATAGTTTTCAATTTCAGCAATATTTTTACTTTCTAATATATTTTGCGAATGGTTTTGTACGCTTGCTGAATTGCAGCACACGAGAAGTGTTGTTGAAATAACCAACAGAATTTTTTTCATGATTTATCTTATTCTTTTTGAATAATTTTTGTGTTTTTATACAGTGGTAAAAGGATGCAGAAGTCTGCAGCCTTAATAATTTTCAAGTAATTTATTTACGTAAAAATGTAAAGATAAATCAGATTTTATAAAGTGTTTTTCGAAATAATAATGTCTTTTTTCATCATCTTTTTTGTTTAATTAATCCTGAATTTAATATATGTTATTGTTTTTCCTTTTGCTGAGAAAAGTTCCTCGTAATAGGTTTTTATATCTCTCAAATGCGGAGTATTCGGATCATATTCCAAGGCTCCGTATATATCGTGATGAGCAGTAATGATTTCATAACCTGCTCCCTGCAAAAATCCTAAAGTATATCCGTGAAGAAATTCCGAATCTGTTTTCAGATGAATAATACCGCCGGGTTTCAGAAACTTTTTATATCTGTCTAAAAAATCCGGGTGAGTTAATCTATGTTTGGTTCTTTTGTACTTAATCTGCGGATCAGGGAAAGTAATCCAGATTTCATCAACCTCATTTTCTGCAAAAAAATAGTCTACAAGCTCAATTTGTGTTCTTAAGAATGCTACATTCTTCATGCCGTTTTCTACGGCTTCTTTAGCGCCGAACCAGAATCTTGCCCCTTTAATATCAACTCCGATAAAATTCTTCTCCGGAAATGTTTTTGCAAGCCCCACCGAATATTCACCTTTTCCACAACCCAATTCCAAAACGATAGGATTGTCGTTTTTAAAGAAATCCGTTCTCCATTTTCCTTTAAGATCGAACCCGTTTAAAGCATCTTCTCTTGTTGGCTGAATAACGTTTGGTAATATTTTGTTTTCTGCGAATCTTGCTAATTTATTTTTACCCATGAGAAATTTATAAAATCCTGCAAAAATAGCGAATTTTAAGCAAATGCTTCATTTTTAAATCGGAAAAAGATTATTTTCTGGCAGAACTTCCCAGAGCCACCATTAAAGGTTTCTGAATCGTTTTCTGGGATGCATACTGGGCTCCGCATACGATACTTGTAAAAAGATAATCGCCTTTCTGTACCACGATCGAATTGTCTCCGTGCGAAGGCACAGGAAGTCTGTATTTTGTAGTGCCGATTCCTTCCATACGTACAATAATATTACAGTCCGATTTATTCTCTATCATCACGATACACTCTTTCGCATTGGGATCGTTATCGAAAAGAGAATTCAGGATCTTTACGGTCTTATTTTTATGCTCTGCCGGATTTTCTGCCATAAGCATATTAAATTCTGAAGCTTCCGTATCAGGAATTGCTTCAGCAGGTTTCGGGTTTACAGATGGTGTAGCAGATGAAGCAGGAGCGATATAAACGTTTTTTGGATTGCTTGGTGTATAAACTACCGCAGATTGTCCGACCTGCAGTTCTTTCTGATATTTTGCAATCTGTTTTTGTTTGATGATGGCATTCATCTCATCGAAAGATATTTTGGTTGAAGGTCTTCTCTTCAGCATAGCCAGCCAGTCCTGCATCTGCTTTACTTTCTGGTCTCCGGGCTGTGCGTTTTTTATGTATTCTTTCATCATTTCCATCACGCGGGGTTTCAGGACAGATCTCCGCGGATCATCAGGATGGGCATCCCTCAGGAAAGCATTAATTTCGTAAATATTTTTACTTTTTAAAATTTCACTGTAATCTTTCCCTTTCGACTGAGCAGAAAGAATGATGCACAGCGTCATACTAAAAAAAATAAATAGCTTTTTCATTCACTGGTATTAAAGTGTAAAAGTAAATATTTTTCTCGTTTAATTGATTTATTTTTAGGGTATTAGTATTCAAAATTGCAGGTCAAATTACTTCAATCGTAATGAACATTCAATTTTTTCTAAATTTAAAAATAATTTTAAGTAAAACAAAAAAATGTACATCCGGTTGGAAAATGTACATTTTTTTTGTTTGTATGATATGAAATTTTATTTCAGGACATCCTGAAGATGAGAGTTTCTTAATCGTCTTTGGTAAATCGGAAGATATTTTTCTATCGGGATTTTTATTGCATCAAAATTTCCGGCAAGGACGTAAGGTTCTATATTTTCTGAACTATAGACAAACTGCAGGAAATTATCTATTAGGTTTTCAGGAATTTTGAATTTTGTGAAGTAATCTTTCCCTAAATAATTTTTAATCTGCGTTACGGAATTATTCATTCTTTCATAGGCTACATAACGCTGCTTTTTCTTTCTTTCTCCGGATAAAATATCATAAATGTTTTCCAGGCTGAAGGTAAGTCCGCCGTCCCGCAGACCTGCAACAGGAAGTTGTGGCGGAGTTCCGTCTCCTTTAGGCTCCGGAAGACCAATTACTTTTTTAATGGCTAAAGCCTTATCTTCTTTTCTTATAGAATTAACATCATACCGTAAATTTCCGGTAGGCTTAAAACGGCTGATTACAACCTCCTGAATATCATGATACGCCACCTTCAGCTCAACCAGATTTTTCTGATCCATCATTTCAGGAGTAAGTTTAATGTCTTTTCGCTCTGTAATAATGGAAGTGAAACGGATGACATCGCCCGGATTGGCAGAAATAGAAAAATCACCATTATAATCACTTAAAACAGTTTTCAGTGTGGTAAGATTCGTAACATACATCTGGTTTAGATATAAAACTGAATTATCTCTTAGAAAAACTTCTCCGGAGTATGTTTGTGCATTAATTTTTGCCAGAAAAACTAAAAGCAGCAGAGTAAATAGCTTCTTCATATATACCGCAAAATTACGCAGAAAACCAACAAGCTATACCTATTTTAGTAGTGAAAACAGGTTAAAGTTATATTAAACTTTAATTCGGAATTGTTAATGAATGTTATAAGTATGCTTATAAATTTAAAATGTGTGAAAAACTCTTACGGATTCTTCAACT
>NZ_JBBCQL010000314.1:0-4052 GCF_037149975.1 Chryseobacterium sp. VD8
TTTCGTGCTGAGGCAAGATTCTTAAGAGCATTATCTTACTATCATGCAATAGATATTTATGGAAAAGTACCTTTTGCTACCGAAGACAATATCATTGGTTCTGGAGTGAAACCACCAATGCAATCAAGAGTGTATGTATTCAATTATATTATTGAAGAATTAAATAGTATAGATGCAGATTTAGTAGCTCCAAAAACAAACGAATATGGTAGAGCAGATAAAGCAGCTGCATGGATGTTAAAAGCCAAATTATATCAAAATGCTAAAGTTTATACAGGAGTTGATAAAAGTACTGAAGCTTTAACAGAAATTACAAAAGTTATTGGTTCACCTTATAAAATAGCAACTATACCTTATGCAAATTTATTCAAAGCGGATAATAATATTAACGGAGCACAGGATGAAGCTATTTTTCCTATTACTTTTGACGGAATTAAAACAAAAACTTATGGAGGCACAACATTTTTAATACACGCTAGCTGTAATAATGCAGTAGGAGCTACATTAGGAGTTGATGCCGGTTGGGCAGGTTTTAGAGCTAGGCAGGAATTTATTCAGTCTATTGGTACAGATGCTAGAGTTATGAAAGTACCTGGAAATACAGATCCTGCTTCGATTTCGGATTACTCTAAATTTGAAGAAGGAGTAAAATTAATTAAGTTTTCTAATAAAAAAGTAGGAGGTACGAATGGAAGTGACGGTACTTTTGCAGATGCGGATTTTGCTTTATTCAGAATGGGTGATGCATATTTAATGTACGCAGAACTAGCAATTGTTAACGGAAAAGGAAGCACCGCTACTGCTTTAAATTATATTAACGCCTTAAGAACAAGAGCCGGTGTTGCAAATATTACAATGTCTGATATTAATGCTCTTACTACTACAGATGCCAAAGAAGTATTTATTTTGAACGAGAGAGCTAAAGAATTATACTGGGAAGGCACAAGAAGGCAGGATTTAATAAGATTAAATCATTATGTTTCGGGCTACACTTGGCAATGGAAAGGAGGTATTCAAAATGGATCTTCGATAGCTTCTACTAAAACTCTATTTCCAATTCCTAATAAGTATTTGAATTTGAATTCCAACTTATCTCAAAATCCTGGGTACTAATTTTTAAAAGTTATAATAATGAAAAATATAATAAAATTTCTTTTCGCGACTATTGCTATTATGATGGTTTGGTCTTGCGAGAAAGATGAAGATCAGGCTGTTTTATCATTAAAATCTGAGCCTAATCTGAAGGCTAGTACAAATACTCTATCTTTAACTAGCGCAAATGCGAATAATAATGCGGTTACTTTCACAATAACCCCTGCAGAATATACTCCAGCAGTGGAAGTTACAAATGTGTTACAGTTCGCAGTAACTGGGACTAATTTTGCTTCGGTGAAAGAGGCAGGTTTAAGCAGTGGAGTATTATCCAAATCTTATACAGTAATAGAATTTAATGCTTTAATGTTAAATCTTGGATTGCCAACGGGTGTCGCTTCAAGTATAGATGTGAGATTAAAAACTACAGTGGGCAAAGGATCACCCGTATATTCACAGATACAAAAGATTTCAGTAACTCCTTATGCTCTTGTTTCTTATATGTACGCTCCTGGAGCTTATCAGGGATGGAATCCGCCAACAGCGCAAGCGTTGAAATCTGCAACGAGTAACGGAATCTATATTGGGTATATTAATTTCACATCACCAAACTCTGAATTTAAAATTACACCAATGAAAAACTGGGATCATAGTTATGGTACCAATAATAATGTAGATTTAATATATGATGGAGGTGGTAACCTGAAGGCAGCAAATGCGGGAAGTCAAAAATTAACTGTTAATACAAATACAAATAAATTTACTTTAAGTCCATATTCTTGGGCTGTTATTGGTTCTGCTACGCCAAATGGCTGGAACGACCCAGATACTGATTTGGTTTGGAATAGCACAACTGAAAAGTGGGAAGTTACTGTTGTTTTAACAGTCGGTGAAATTAAGTTTAGACTTAATAATGATTGGGGAACAAACTTTGGAGATGATGGAAATAACGGAACCTTAGACGCTGGTGGAGCCAACATTCCTATTAGCTTACCAGGAACGTATAAAATTACGTTTGATGAAGTGAATCTGGTTTATACCGCTGTGAAGTTATAATCTATTCTCTGACATTTATATAAAACTGTTGTGTTTTGGCAGCAGTTTTTTTATTTTTAAAGCTTATATAATCTAATATGAAGAAAATTACAGCAGGAGCAATGATGCTCTCAATGATGTTTGCGGGTGTTAATGCACAATCTTTAAAATCGCCGGATGGGAAGTTCGAAATGGACTTTCAGCTGAAACAGGGCGTACCTTATTACAATCTTAAATATAACGGGAAAACGATCGTCGAAGATTCCAAATTGGGACTCAGATTATTTAAAGATACTTCAATAAAATTTGCCTCAGAAATTGCAAAACCGGAAGATGTAAAATTTGATCTGAACAACGGTTTTACTAAAATAGATGAAAAACGTGATGCTAAAAACGAAACTTGGCAGCCGGTTTTAGGGGAAAAGAAAAATTATATCAATCATTACAATGAATTGGCGGTAACGCTTAACCAGACCTCAACAGACAGAAATATTGTGGTGAAATTCAGACTGTTTAATGATGGGTTAGGTTTCAGATATGAATTTCCGCAGCAGAAAAACCTTAATTACTTCGTCATCAGGGAGGAAGATTCTGAAATTGATTTTCCAACTGACATGAAAGCTTGGTGGATCGTTGCAGATTACGACTCTCAGGAATACCAGTATCAGGAAACAAAACTTTCTGAAATCCCTGCTAGATGGCCAAAAGCTGCAGATGCAAACGCTTCTCAGACTTTAATTAAAAACGCGGTTCAGTCTCCGGTGATGTTGAAGCAGGAAGGAAAAGAGCCTTTATATATCAATGTTGCAGAAGCTGCTGTTTTAGACTATCCTGCCTCTCATCTTGAAGTAGATGCTCAGAATTTCAAATTCAAAACACATCTTACAGCAGACAGACAGGGTGCAAAAGGATATATTCAGACTCCTTCCGTTACCCCTTGGAGAACAATTATTGTGGCTCCGAAAGCAGAAGAGGTGATGGATTCTAAAATGCTTTTCAATCTTAATGAACCTACAAAATATAGCGATACTTCTTACATTCATCCAACAAAATACATGGGAGTATGGTGGGAGATGATCATCGGTAAATCTCAATGGGCTTACGGACAGCCGGAATCTAATGTGCGTCTTGGAGTAACAGATTTCTCTAAACTTACGCCTAACGGAAAACACGGAGCCAACAATACAAAAGTGAAAGAATATATCGATTTCGCGGCAGAAAACGGTTTTCAGGGACTTTTAATTGAAGGCTGGAACGTTGGTTGGGAAGACTGGTTTGGCCACTCAAAAGAATTTGTTTTCGATTTCATCACTCCTTATCCTGATTTCGACATCAAAATGTTAAACGATTATGCGCATTCCAAAGGAATCAAATTAATCATGCACCACGAAACTTCAGGTTCAGCAACGAATTATGAAAGATGGGCGGATAAAGCTTATCAGTTAATGAATAAATACGGTTACGATGCCGTGAAAACAGGGTACGTAGGAGATATGATTCCAAGAGGAGAACATCATTATTCTCAATGGACAATCAACCATTTCTACAGAATTGCTGAAAAAGCCAACGAATATAAAATTATGGTGAATTCTCATGAATCTGTCCGCCCTACAGGAGAAAGCAGAACGTATCCGAATTACATCTCTGCGGAAGCGGCGCGTGGAACGGAATATGAAGCTTTCGGAGGAAACAATCCCGATCATCAGACCATTCTTCCGTTTACAAGATGGATGGGAGGTTCGATGGATTACACGCCGGGAATTTTCCAGACAAAACTGGATTACTATTTCCCCGGAGACAAACGTTTTGTAAAAACAACTTTGGTAAAACAGTTAGCGCTTTATGTGGTAATGTATATGCCTCTTCAGATGGCGGCAGACTTACCGGAAAACTACAAAAAGCACATGGATGCCTTCCAGTTTATT
>NZ_JBBCQL010000315.1:0-4000 GCF_037149975.1 Chryseobacterium sp. VD8
AAAGCGGATAAAGTAGAACTGCTGGAAAAATTTGCACTTTCGTGGATCAATCTCGCCATTATGCAGGGGTACGGAAGAGATATGTCTTTTAAGATTTTGAAAAGATAATTTATAAAAAGGGCTGAAGTTTAAATTTCAGCCCTTTTGTTTATCTTTTCATTCCGCTATACATTCCGTTTCTTGTAAACGTTGAGTTTTTATCAATTTCAAAACAAACCATTGTGCAGGTTTCATCTACAGATAAAATTTTGGACATATTATCAAGAATGACGCTGTCGCCTTGTTGCAGAGAAGTTTCATTTACATTCAGTTTTCCGTCGAAAATATAAATAAAATATACAGAGTTTTCAAAATATGAATCGGGTAATCTGATGCCGTTTTTTTCCGCTTCCATATCATACACCAAAATATTGCTTTTGATTTCAAGCGATGCATTACTGCCTTTTACGCCTGCTACGAGCCGCCATTCATTCTTGCTTAATTTTCCGGCATTGGCAAACTGTACCTGTGGCAGATCGTCTTCGTTCTCAGGTCTTATAAAAATCTGCAAAAGCCGTACATCTTCTGTAAACCTCTCAGCAGGAATACTTTCTTCGTGATAAATACCGCTTCCTGCATTCATCAGCATTAAATTCTCCGGTGTTACTGCGATTTCCTTACCCGTGCTGTCTTTGTGGAGCATTGTACCGCTTCGCATCAGCGTAAGTATTTCGTCATTTCTGTGAGGATGCATCCCTACAAATGCGCCCGGTTTAAGATGAGCATCATCAAATCTGCCTAAATTATAAAATCCAAGATCATGATCAGCCGTATTTCTTCCGGGAATTACAATATTAATATGAAAATCCCCGCGTCCGGCTTTTTGTCTTTCAGAAGCTTTATTTATTGTGAACATAAAAAAGTTATTTTAAAAAAAATAAATGAATCCTTAAATTGAGGACCCATTTATTCTTAATTTATGCCATAGAAGGTAAAACATCAGAAAACAAGATTCCTAATAATTCTCCGCCTTCCGGTCTTGCCCAGTCTTCAGCAATTTCTGCCATAAGCGTATTAGTAGCTGTTAAAATAACTCCTGCTTTTGCCATTCTCTGCTGGCTTAGGTTTTCACTTAAATCAAACGGAGAACCGGATGCATCCATTACAGCCTGTACATTAAAACCTTCTTCAACAGCACTGATAGCCGGATAAACAAGACAGACATCCGTTGTTACTCCTGCCATAATTAAATTTTTCTTTCCAGTTGCCAAGACTGCATCCCGAAAGTCTGTATGCTCCCAACAGTTTACAATTCCTTCTCTTTTTATTCTTTTTTCGAATGCCTCAGGAAGAATTTCTGCTAATGCGGGCATTAAAGGTCCTTGTGCGGCATATTCCTGACTGCTTGTAAATATAACAGGAATATTCAGAACTTTTGCCATTTTTGCCAAAGCCAGTGTTTTCTTTTCAACTTCTTTCAGAGGAATATTTTTGATGAGTTTCATTGTTCCCACTTGGTGATCTATAAGCAATAAAGCTGTGTTGTCTGATGTGAATTTTGTTGTATTCATTTGTTTTGTTATTTTAAATATGTATTGCAAAATTAAAATGCTTACTATACTTTTGCAATAAGTGTATAAAATGTATATTAGTATACTTTAATATAGTTATTTAAGTAATAGGCAATGCAAGAGAAAATAGAAATTCAGCCGGTAATGGATGCACTGGAAGTTATTGGCGGAAAATGGAAGTTTCCCATTTTATATAGCTTATGCAGCGGAAAAAAGAGATTTAAAGACTTATTGGGAGATATCGGAAAGATTACGCCCAAAATGCTTAGTCTTGAACTAAAAGATTTGGAAATAAACGGACTGATAACCAGAACTGCTATTGCAACTGTTCCGGTGACGGTAGAATATGAAATGACGGAATACGGTCTTACATTAAAACCCGTATTGGTTCATATTCAGGATTGGGGCAAAAAACACCGCGAGAAAATTATTAATGAAAGCAGGAATGCAAAATAAGGGCTTCAAAAATTAATTGTCTATCTTTGCAAAATGGAAAAACTCACTTTTGCAGATTTTGACCTTCCGGTTAAAATTCTTGATGTTTTAGCAGATCTTAATTTATTTGAACCTACTCCTATTCAGGAAAAGAGCTTAAAACCTATACTTTCCGGACGTGATGTAATGGGAATCGCACAGACGGGAACAGGAAAAACTCTGGCGTATCTTTTACCTGTTCTTAAAACATGGAAATACAATAAATCGGGGAATCCTACGGTTTTGGTGCTTGTTCCTACGAGAGAATTGGTGGTACAGGTTGCAGAGATCGTAGAAAAACTGACGGAAAATACCACTGCAAGAGTAATCGGGATTTATGGAGGAAAAAATATCAATACCCAGAAATTGTTATTTGATAACGGATGCGATATTCTGGTAGGAACTCCCGGAAGAGTAATGGATTTGGCAATTGATAATGCCATTTCTTTAAAGGAAGTTCAGAAACTGATTATTGATGAGTTTGACGAAATGCTGAACCTAGGTTTCAGACCACAGTTGACACATATTTTCGAAATGATGAAGGAAAAAAGACAGAACATTCTTTTTTCTGCAACCATGACGGAAGCTGTTGATGAAATGCTGGATGAGTACTTTGCAAGCCCTGTCGAAATTTCACTGGCAAAATCCGGAACGCCGCTTGAAAAAATTGAGCAGACTGCCTACAAAGTAGAGAATTTCAACACTAAGATCAATCTATTGGAGTATTTGCTGAAAACCGATACCGATATGTCCAAAGTATTGATTTTCACCAATAATAAAAGAAATGCAGATCTTTTATTCACAAAAATTGATGAACTTTTTCCTGAGCAGTTTGATGTGATTCACTCCAATAAATCGCAGAATTACAGACTAAAAGCGATGAAAAGCTTTGAAAATGAAGAGATCAAAGGGTTGATTACGACAGATGTCATGGCAAGAGGTCTTGATATTTCAGATATTACGCACGTTATCAATTTTGAAACGCCGGATATTCCGGAGCAATATATTCACAGAATCGGTAGAACGGGTAGGGCGGACAAAGATGGTAAAGCCATAACTTTTGTTACCAAAAAAGAAGAAACTTTAGCTCTCGACATTGAATTATTGATGGATAAAGAACTGAAATACATCGATTTCCCGCAAGAAGTAAAAATAAATCCTAAAAAAATCGCTTCAGAGGAAGAAACGGTAATCATGAAAAATCCTGTGAAGGTTAAACTGAATGAAGGAGGAGGAGCTTTTCATGAAAAGAAAGCGAAAAATACCAAAGAAAACTGGGGCGGACCTTCTAAAAGAAAAGCACCTAAAAAATTTGGAGCCAACAGAGCGCAGCAGAAATCAATTTCTAAATCCAAAAGAAAGAAATAAAAAAACTCCCGAATTTTTCGGGAGTTTGCTTTTTTATCGGATCAGGACAAGAACTATTTTATCGTCGATTCCGTCTCCGTCTTCATCACTGTAATCTGAAACAATATGCATTTCATAATTGGTAAGCTTCAGAACTTCACTGGATTCGCCGTCTATAACGATCTGTTTATTCAGCGGGTCATAAGAATAAGAAGAAGTATCTGTTCCCAAATTTTCACAATTTCCGCTCATTCCATCATCAAAAATGTTGCTTACCATTGTATTGTTCGATTTAAAATCAAACGTACTTTTTTTGTAGCAGCTTGAAGAAGGATCATTATAAATAGTACTTCCGTTTTTTCCGGAAACTGCCATTTCTCTGGAAGGCTTCCAGACTCCTACAACAGATGCATATGCATCGTCATCATCACTTTTGCAGGCTGTGAAAAGAAAACCTGCCGAAATAGCAAGAAATAAGATTTTTTTCAAGTTTAAAAATAATTTTTAAGGATGCAAAAAAAAAAAACAAACTCTACACAAAAAAAAATCTTTAAATAAAATAATCATCTAGTTTTTTAAAACTTTTTAAAAATCGGAAGAGAAACATCTAATCTCAGCCCCAGCGAGAC
>NZ_JBBCQL010000316.1:0-3943 GCF_037149975.1 Chryseobacterium sp. VD8
AAGAAAATCTATTCAGGTAGCCAAAGAAACTGGAGAGAAAGAAAAGAAACTTTATGATCTGGATTATTTATTAGGAGTGTATGACCAAACAAGGATGGGTGCTCTGCGATTTAAGACTTCAATAGATGGAAATTTTTTAGATGATGATGAGAATAACCCTACACCACCCTGGTCATCATTAAGAGAGTTGGAGGCAGCCGTGAAAAGTTTTGAAAATGAAGATGAGCCTAAAATGAAAAGGTTATTAGCACTGCTTGTAGTTCCAGGATCTTCATTAGGGGGTGCAAGACCGAAAGCTAATGTTATGGATCAGGAAAAAAATTTATGGATTGCTAAATTTCCTTCAAAAAATGATACAATTGATAAGGCAGCGTGGGAATATCTGGCATACCGATTAGCTACTGATGCCGGAATTAATATGTCAGAAACAAAGATTCAAAAATTAAGTAACAGCTATCATACATTTTTCACCAAAAGATTTGATAGAACAAACTCCGGAAGAATTCATTTTTCGTCAGCTATGACTATGACAGGAAACAATGAAGAAAAATTAAGAGATTCAACTGCAAGTTACCTTGATATCGTTGATTTTATTACGAACTACGGTATTGATGTTAACAATAATTTGAAGGAATTATGGAGAAGAATCGTGTTTAGTATTTGTATATCAAACACAGATGATCACCTTAGAAATCACGGATTTATTTTAACCCCAAAAGGATGGATACTTTCACCAGCCTATGACATTAATCCGTCTGTGGATAAAGAAGGACTTGCTCTAAATATTGATACAGATAATAATGCTTTGGATCTTGAACTTGCTAAGGAAGTGGGCGCTCAATTTAGACTGAACGAAAATGAAATGGATGAAATCATTGAAAAAGTCATTTCGGTTGTAAGAGGATGGGAAAGTATTGCTAGCGAGATTGGAATACCCAGATCTGAACAAGAGCGTATGAGATCTGCATTTTTACCATTTGAAAATTAATCTTTTAAAATAATCTTAGTAAATAAATTTTAATTGATTAATACGTTTAGAATGAGCTATAAAAATTAAGTTTCAACAGTAGGTAAAAACTTATTGCTTAATATCGATTACAAAAACACAGTGTTTTAAGTGTTTTCGTCGTGTTTTTCAAACACAGCGAAAACACTTTTTTCATTTGCACCATAATAATTAAAATCAAGTATTATGGATTTGCAAAATATTTCATTTGAAAATTTACCACAAGCAGTCGCCTTCTTAATTCGTGAACTTGCTGAGATAAAGCATCTGGTATCAAAAGAAGATGTTGTTATACCTCTCAAAAAAATTCCAATCGGAATAGATGAAGTAGCATCCTTAATCGGTAAAGCGAAACCAACCATTTACACTCTTGTTAGAGAAAGAAAAATCCCATGCTACAAAAACGGTAAGAAACTATATTTTTTTGAAGAAGAAATACTGAACTGGATTTCTAAAGGCAAGAAAAAGACCTTGCAGGAAATTACCGAGGAATGTGAAGCGGATTTTAAGAAAAATCGCAGAAGACAACATAACTAATAAAAATGCGATCGATGTCTAACGAAATTAATAAACTAAAGCAAAAGCTTATTTGGCAAATGACCGGGGAGGAATTAGTAAGTTTATTTAAATATGAAAATATTTATATAACAAATCGTACAAAGAGATCCTTGCAGCAAAATAAAATAATTGATGAAAAGTATGTGTATGGTCTTAAAGGTATAGCCAAGTTATTTAATTGCAGTATTTCATCTGCTATGAGATTAAAAAAGAGCGGTAAAATTAAAGATGCGATCACTCAGGAGGGGCGAAAAATTGTCCTGGACGTTGAGAGAGCTTTAGTTCTAATTAACAATGAATATGAACTAATAAACTGCAATAAAGAAAAAGATGATGTCGTTACAAGATAGCAGTCAGAAAATCATTCGCAAGGAATTTAAAAATGAAAGAATTCCTGAGAGTATAAGAATAGGCAACCATTTTGTTGATGATTTTATCTTTGATGAAAATAGTCAAGCCGCCAACATTCCCATCAATGCGCTAAGGGTTATATTTAATATAATCTCTATTATAAGTAATGAACAATTCAGACCTGAAGATCGTCCGAAGCAACTCTCTTTGTTCGATGATGATTTTGAGACTGAAAATAATACTTTCGCCCTGCTTAAAATTAAGAATAGCAAAATTTCTCCCAGTGGCTCAACAAAGCAGGTAATTAATGCCTATGAGTTTTTAGCAAAATTTAAGATGGGATGGTATAAGTCCCAGAATAGAAAAGGTAAGGAAATCAAAACTTTTGCAGGACTTATATCAACACCAACCTACGATGAAAGAGGCTACACATCTTTTCTTATCAGCAGTTATTGGCTGAAGAAATTAATTGTAATACCGGAATATAATTATATGCTTTATCAGTTGGTGTATAATATTAAAAATAATAAACATATCATATTTGCAATTTGGCTGGCTAAACTTCCATCAACTGGCACTGTATTGAAACTGTCAACATTTAATTCGAAGTTTGACTTAAATTATCGAACAGCAAATGATTTTTGTTTTAAATTTTTAAAACAGGTTAAGGGCAGTCTCGATAAATACAGTACAGTGTCATTTAATTTCAAATGCAAAGGAGAAAACATTGCAATTCATCCATATTCCACTGAAAAAATTCAGGAAGCAGATTTGAATATAGATAGCGAACACTTGTTCATCACCTATCGAATTAATTATTTTAAAAAAAGGTACAGATTGCAGGAGCAGGAAATGCTGCAGTTCGCATATCATTATCGAAATATATTACAGACAAGAGAGCTGATAGAGAAATCTTACAATTACTTTATCAAAAAAAATAGAAAATTAAAACTACGATCCTCTGATTTTAGTGGTAAGGTATTTTTAAAGGAGATACAACAACTTATGATAGAACTTTACCGGGACACAAGAATGGGAAAATTTCTTCCGGATGGATATCCCGTCATTTTTTAATTAATCTAATATTTTATTTACAATGAATTGTGAGCAAATAAAACAAAACGTCAGTATCAGGACGGTTATGGAATCCTATGGTCTATTCCCTGTAAAAGAAAACAAAAGAACAGCATTTTATTTTGCATTAGATAGACAAGAGAAAACAGCCAGCCTGTCTGTAGATTTCATTAAGAATACAGCTTTTGATTTTGGAACAGGTAAAATATATGATGTTATATCAATAGTTCAAGCTATTAATAAATGTAATGTTTCAACAGCGCTTGAATATTTAAATAAGCTTGATTTTTCGCCTACAATAGATAATGTGGTTGAAACAAATGATGGCTTTACTTATAATGTTTTAAAAACAATCGATGTCGAGCATCCTGCGTTGCTAGAGTATCTTAAGTCAAGGGGAGTTTTGAATTGTAAAAGTCTTATCAAAGAGATCCATTACAAAATAGAAGATAAATATTATTTTGCGATTGCTTTTTTTAATAATTCAGGAGGTATTGAAGTCCGTAATAAATATTCTAAAATCTGCCTCGGACCAAAAGATGTGACGTTAATAAAGAAGGGAAATCAGCAAAATAATGAAATTGTTGTATTTGAGGGCTTTTTTGATTATTTGTCATATAAAACGATAGAAGATGATAAATTTTCTTCAGATGCAGATTATTTAGTCTTTAATTCAACATCGATGCTCTTAGCGGGAGATAAAATACTAAAGAAATACAAAAAAATATCTCTATTTCTTGATAATGATAAAACGGGAAAAACTGTCGTAGAGCAGATCCGCAACAGCTATAAAAATGTTGAAGATTTTTCCTGGATGTACCAACATGATAAAGATTTGAATCAGTGGCTGATAAGGTGATGATGTTTTCAGTAAAGACAAAACCGCTACTTAATAGTAGCGGTTTCATTTTGAAATTAATCTTATTGAGTAACCCATCCTGGCACTCCGTTCAC
>NZ_JBBCQL010000317.1:0-3852 GCF_037149975.1 Chryseobacterium sp. VD8
ATTTTTATTCGTGCTTCCTATGATTGCTATCAATGCGATGTTTGAAAGAAAATCGTGGAAATATACATTAATTAACGCTGCTTTTTGGACGGTCTGCATTACCATTATGGGCGGAATTATCTGCGGCTGGTATGCTCCGGACGGTTTTCACTGGGCAACACAAAAATAAATGTAATATTTTAAAAAGTTAAGGCTACTTTTGCGTAGCCTTTTTTATGTCATATAATTTAAAAATTTATCACTCAGCTGCCGATTTGCCGGAAGAGTGGAACGCGGTGATCGGAAATCATAATATCCTGCTTTCCGAAGAATACTTCTGTGCTTTAGAACATTCCCGACCTCAGAATATGGAATGTTTTTTTGTCGGTTTTTTCAAAGAAAATGATCTGATTGGCGGTGCTTTGTTTCAGTATCTAAATTTTATTCAGCATAAAACTTTCCAGAAAAATGAGGTGTTTTGCAGCATCAGGAATTTTATGGCAAGACAATTCGGTAAAGATGTGATGATTTTGGGAAATAATATGCTTACAGGACAGAACGGATTTTATTTTGATGCTTCAGAAATTACTTCCGAAGAAGTGATTCCGCTTCTGGAAGAAGCCGTTTATAAAATGCAGAAGGAAATAAGAAAAACATCCTTAATTATATATAAAGATTACCAGTCGAATTTTGTGAAATACTTTGAAGGAGAAAAGCATCGGAAATATTTCAGATTTTCCGTTCAGCCGAACATGATTCTTCGGATAAGAGAAAACTGGAATAATTTTGAGGATTATATCAATGATTTTTCGAAGAAATACAGAGCAAGAGCCAAAACTGCCAAAAAGAAACTGCAAGGAATCATTAAAAAAGAACTCCAATTAGACATGATCAGAAAATATCAGTCTGAAATGAATGTTCTTTATCAGAATGTCGCAGAAAATGCGCCTTTCAACACCTTTTTTCTCAGAGAAAATCATTTTGAAAGCATGAAAGAAAATCTTGGAGGTAATTTCAGACTTTTCGGATATTTTTCGAATGAAAAACTGATCGGTTTTTATATCATGATCCTCAATAACAAAGATATCGATACCTACTTTTTAGGCTACGAAAAAGACTGTCAGAAACAAAAGCAGATCTATCTCAATATGCTTTTCGATATGGTAGAATTCGGGATAGATCAACAGTTTGAAAGGATTATTTTCGGAAGAACGGCTTTAGAAATTAAATCAACGATCGGAGCGGAACCAGTTGAAATATTTGGCTTAATTAAGCACAATAATTTTATCATTAATCCTTTCATGAAAACTATTTTTCCTTCTATTTCTCCCAAAACTGAATGGATTCAAAGGAAGCCGTTTAAATAGTTTTTGTGTGTCAATTTATGTTCTCATCAGTAGAAACGGGCTTTAGCCCGTTAACAATATAAGGTTTTTCGATTGGCTTCAGCCAAAGTCTCAGATGTTTAAAATTTGCAAAATCACCGGAAAAAAATCAATCCAAAGTCAACCTCTTCAAAGACCACGAACTTCCATTGTAAATATCCAGATCTACTTTTGTATTAATTCCGTGCACGATTCCGTTTTCTGTAAACTGCCAGAAATCCCAGTCTGCATCGGGTGAGGGAGCCGGAACGTCATTGTAATTCGCTAGCCAGAGCGGATAATCATCAAATTCGCCCTTCAGGAAATCTTTGTAATAATGATAATACGTATAAATAATGGGTTTTTCGCCGTAAGTTTCCTCTACAATTTTGCACCACACTTTAAGGTCTTCAACCAGTTTTTTATTTGTTTTGCGCTTCGGGATTTTCTCAATATCCAAAATCGGCGGAAGATCACCGCTTTCGAGCTTTACATTTTCCAGGAAATTATTTGCCTGAATTACAGGATCTTCGTCTGCTCTGTAAAAATGATACGCTCCGCGGATTAAATTCTGTTTTTTTGCCTGTTCCCAGAAATCAGAAAAATGTTTGTCGGCATTTCGGTTTCCCATCGTTGCACGCATCACCACAAACTCCAGCGGAATGGTTTTGTTTCCGATAGTAAGGCTGTCCCATTTAATGTCTTCTTTATTCTGATAATGTGAAATATCAAACCCGTAAGTTTTATCTAAATTATTGGACAGGATTTTTTGAATTCTCAGCGTTTCCGTTTCACTGTTGTGAAGCTTTCTGTGAGTAAATTTATTGAAATATAAAGCGTAATAATAGCTTATGGACTGCCTTAAATACAATCCTGTTCCGATAAGCGCAACAATTAAAATAGCCAGTACGATTTTTCTGCGGAAAAGATATTTTTTCCGGCGGTTTTTATGGATCTTTTTGGCGGTTTTTTTGCTGTACATCGTTTGTGAATAAAGATTTACAAAACTAACTTTTTTCACTTCTAAATGCTAAATAAAATCAGTAAATTTGTGTACTATGGAAACACGCGAAAAGATCATCATCATTGGAGGAGGTTTTGCGGGGCTGCAGCTTGCGAAAACGTTGAATAACAGGAACAAAAAAGTTATTGTTCTGGATCGGGTAAACCATCATATGTTTCAGCCGCTTTTCTATCAGGTCGCATGCGGAAGGATTGAGCCTTCCAATATTTCTTTTCCTTTCAGAAAAATTTTTCAGCGTTCCAGAAATACCCAGTTTCGCCTCACGGAAGTTAAGGAAATCGATACTGCAAATAATAAAGTCATTACTGATGAAGCAGAATTTACCTACGATAAATTAATTATCGCTACAGGATGCAAAACCAATTTTTTTGGAAATAAAGATCTTGAAGGTAAAGCTTTCGGGATGAAAAATACTCAGGAAGCGATCAGCATCCGAAATCATGTTTTAATGACTTTCGAAAAGCTGATTCTTGAAAAAAGCCGTAGTGATGATGGAAACTGGAATATCGTAATTGTAGGAAGCGGACCAACCGGAGTAGAATTAGCCGGAGCTTTCTCTGAAATGAAAAAAGAAATTCTTCCGCGCGATTATCCTTATATGAATTTCGATCACCTGAAAATTATTCTGGTAAGTTCTACAGAAAAGCCTTTGGCGGTAATGAGTCCTGAAGCACAGCAGAAATCTGAAGAATATTTAAAAGATTTAGGCGTTACATTTTTAAGCCAGGAATACGTTACGGATTACGATGGCGATAAAGTGTACATGAAAAGCGGAAAAACCATTCCTTCCAATAATGTAATATGGGCAGCAGGAGTTACAGGAAACGTTGTAGATGGTTTTCCTGCCGAAAAATTGGTCAAAAACAGATATATTACAGACAGATACAATAAAATAAAAGGCTACGATAATGTTTTTGCAATCGGAGATATTGCGTATATGGAAACTCCGAAATATCCGCAGGGTCATCCGCAGGTGGCAAACGTAGCAATTAATCAGGCAAAAAATTTAGGAAAGAACCTTTTAAAGAAAAATCTGAATGAATGGGTTGAGTATGAGTATGATGACAAAGGTTCTCTGGCTACCATCGGAAAACACAGAGCAGTTGTAGATTTACCATTTATTAAATTTCAGGGATTTCTGGCGTGGTATTTCTGGATGTTTTTACATTTAATGCTTATTTTAAGTGTAAGAAACAAGCTTGCCGTGTTCTTTAACTGGATGTGGAGCTATTTTAATAAAGATTCTTCTTTAAGATTGATAATTTTGCCAAATAAGAAAAACGAAACAGTACAATGAGAATTGATATAATAAGCGTACTTCCGGAACTGATGGAAAGTCCGTTTAAAACTTCTATTTTAAGAAGAGCGATTGATAAAGGTTTGGCAGAAGTGCACTTCCATCACTTGAGAGATTGGGGAATCAACAAAAAAAAACAGATTGATGATGAACCTTACGGCGGCGGTGCAGGAATGGTGATGATGGTG
>NZ_JBBCQL010000318.1:0-3837 GCF_037149975.1 Chryseobacterium sp. VD8
TTCTTCAAGTTTTGCTCAAAATGAAAACCTGCAATCGCTTATTTTTCTAACGCATTACAATACTTTAATGAACATTCACTTTGTGAAAGGGGAATTCTTTTCCGGCTCGAAATTAATTCCTGAAATCGAGCTGAAAATGGATAAGCTCCGGGATAAAATTGATGAGCATCATTTCATGATTCTTTATTTGAAAATGGCAGCGATGTTTTTCGGAAGCAAAAAATTTGAGGAATCCATCAGTTATTCATTGAAAGTGATCGAATCCAAAGGGAATGTTCAGGAAGATTTACTGTTCCACACCCGGATTTTGATTCTGATGGCGAAACACGAATCCGGAAATGATGAAGATTATGATGAATTTATAAAAGCAACTTTAAAATTCACGAAAAAAATGAAAAAACCGGATGACTTCCATTTTGAAAGCATTCATTTTTTCAAAAACCTGAATAATATAACACCGGATAAACAATTGGAATCTTTCAAAAAATTTGATGAAAAATTATCCCTGTTTTCTGAAAATGAATATTACAGAAGATCTTTGCTGTACATAGATATTCACGGTTGGGTACAGTCTAAAGTGAGAAATGTGGACGTTATTGAAATTATTAAAGAGAAAGTACGGTACAAAAGAAAACATCAATCTTAGTTTTAACCTATTCATAATTAAAAGGTTGGTTAAACGTTAATTATTTATAACGGTATTCTGAGATTTTTCGTATTAAATCTCGTCTCAAAAATGCGTGAAAGTAGTATTTTAAATAAAAAATCCGTATTTTTGCATCTTAAAATTTCTTAGTAAACAATGATAAAAATTACACTTCCAGACAATAGTGTCAGAGAATTCGAGGCGGGAGTTACTCCGCTAGATGTGGCAAAATCTATAAGCGAGGGATTGGCTAGAAATACCATTTCCGCAGTTGTTAATGACAAACAAGTAGAAACGACCACACCTATAACCACGGATGCTACGGTACAATTGCTGACCTGGAATGATGATCTTGGAAAGAAGGCTTTCTGGCACTCTTCTGCCCACCTTTTGGCGCAGGCAATCCTTGAGTTTTATCCTAATGCTAAGTTAACGATCGGTCCTGCCATCGAAAAAGGATTCTACTATGATGTAGATTTCGGAGACGAAAGTTTATCTGATAAAGATTTCGAAAAGATCGAAAAGAAGGTTTTAGAAAATGCTAAAAAAGGGTCTACATTCTCTTTATATCCGGTTTCTAAAGAAGAAGCTTTAAAAGTGTATGCAGACAATCCTTATAAGGTGGAATTGATCTCTAATCTTAATGATGGAGAAATCACTTTTGTAACGCATGATAACTTTACAGATCTTTGTCGTGGAGGACATATTCCGAACACAAGTATTGTAAAGGCAATGAAGATTTTGAATGCAGCCGGAGCATACTGGAGAGGAAACGAAAAAAATCCTCAGTTAACGAGAGTTTACGGTATTTCTTTCCCGAAACAGAAAGATTTAACAGAATATCTTGAACTTTTAGAAGAGGCTAAAAAAAGAGATCACAGAAAACTGGGTAAAGAACTTGGAATTTTCGCTTTCTCTGAAAAAGTTGGTCAAGGGTTACCTTTATGGTTGCCAAAAGGAGCAGCTTTGAGAAAAAAATTGGAAAATTTCCTTTCTGAAGCTCAGAAAAAAGCAGGATACGAATTTGTAATTTCGCCGCATATTGGCGCGAAGGAATTGTATGTAACTTCCGGTCACTGGGATAAATACGGAGCAGACAGCTTCCAGCCGATTAAAACGCCAAATGAGGGAGAAGAATTCATGCTGAAGCCGATGAATTGTCCGCATCACTGTGAAATCTACAAAACTTCACAATGGAGCTACAGAGATTTGCCTAAAAGATATGCAGAATTTGGTACCGTTTACAGATATGAGCAAAGTGGTGAGCTTCACGGTTTAACGAGAGTTCGTGGATTTACTCAGGATGATGCGCATTTGTTCTGTACTCCGGATCAGTTGATGGAAGAATTTAAGAAAACAATTGATTTGGTTCTTTACGTTTTCGGTTCATTAGGCTTTGCTGATTTTACCGCTCAGATTTCTTTGAGAGATCCTGAAAATAAAGAAAAATACATCGGAACCGACGAAAACTGGGAGAAAGCAGAAAATGCAATCGTAACAGCAGCAACGGAAAAAGGACTAAATACAGTAACTGAATACGGTGAAGCTGCATTCTACGGTCCTAAACTGGATTTCATGGTGAAAGATGCTTTAGGCAGAAAATGGCAGCTTGGAACGATTCAGGTGGATTATAACCTACCGGAAAGATTTGATCTTTGGTACACAGGAAGCGATGGCGAAAAGCACAGACCGGTCATGATTCACAGAGCGCCATTTGGTTCTATGGAAAGATTCATTGCGATTCTTATTGAGAATACAGCAGGAGATTTCCCATTGTGGCTGGCTCCTGATCAGTTTATCATTCTTCCGATCAGTGAAAAATACGTAGATTATGCTAAAAAAGTTTCTCAATTACTGGAAAATCACGATATTAGCGGATTAATTGACGACAGAAACGAAAAAACGGGCAAAAAGATCCGCGATGCCGAATTAAAGAAGATTCCATTCATGATTGTAGTGGGAGAAAATGAAGAAAAGGATGGCACAATTTCTGTAAGAAGACGTAGTGAAGGCGATCTAGGAGTAATGAAGATTGAAGATTTCGTTTCTTATTTTAAAGAACAATCAAAAACTGGATTTGAGTTTAACGCTTAAATCTAAAAAATATCATTCTAAATGATTGAAAATTATTTTTGTTCAGAATGATTGATAAAATAGAAGTTAACCAATAAAATTATAATACAATAGCACAAAGATTTAACAACAGGGGCCCACAGAGACGTCCGGTACAGGAGGACGCACACTTGATCAACGATAAAATTCGTGTGAGAGAGCTTCGTTTGGTGGGCGATAACGTAGAGCCGGGAGTTTATCCTACTGATAAGGCAAGACAGATTGCTCAGGAGCAGGAATTGGATCTTGTAGTAATCTCCGATAAGGCTGAACCGTTTATTGCAAGGATTCTGGACTATAAAAAGTTCTTATACGAGCAAAAGAAAAAGCAGAAGGAATTAAAAGCTAAGCAGGTAAAAGTAGTTGTGAAAGAAATCCGTTTCGGACCTCAGACAGATGAGCACGATTACGAATTCAAAAAGAAGCATGCTGAGAAATTCCTTGAAGAAGGTTCAAAATTAAAGACCTACGTATTTTTTAAAGGACGTTCGATTATCTTTAAAGACCAGGGAGAAATCTTACTTTTAAAGCTTGCTCAGGAATTGGAGCACGTTGGAAAAGTAGACCAGCTTCCTAAGCTTGAAGGAAAAAGAATGATTATGATGATGAGTCCTAAAAAACCAGCTAAATAATCTACAGCCGGATCTACGGATCTGAAACTAAAATATACAGCCTCAAATTATTTTTGAGGCTTTTGTTTTTATAGTAATTTAATTTTAATGAATCAGATTAAAGTTATGTTATAAAATTTACATTAATTATTAAATATTTTTTAATTTTTAACATAGATCAAGATTATCCATTTAATTTACTGCTACATTTGCTTTAGAAAATAAGACAACAGTCAACTTATTTAAGAATTAAAATTGAATAACAAATTAAACAACAAAGCAATGAGTACATTAAGATTAAAAGACGGAACAGAAATTTTTTACAAAGATCAGGGAGAAGGACCAGTATTGATGTTTCACCACGGATGGCCTTTATCTTCTGATGACTGGGATGCGCAGGTGATCTTCTTTTTGCAGAGAGGTTACAGGGTAATTGCTCACGACAGAAGAGGTCACGGACGTTCCAGC
>NZ_JBBCQL010000319.1:0-3763 GCF_037149975.1 Chryseobacterium sp. VD8
CCCTGAAGCATTCCGTCTTTGGAAATATCCGTGCAGATCACGTTTTTAATTCCTTTATTTTTATATTTGAGAATAAAATCGATCACATCCAGTTGGCTTTCTTCCAGCCAGCCCGAAGTTTTTATCTTGCGGTTTTCGCAGTCGGCTCCGAGAATAATTTTATCGGAACCGTATTTTTCAATCAGATCAAAACAGAAATCAGGATCCTGAACCGCAATACTTCCAATCGTAATCTGCTTTGCTCCAGAATTAAAGGCAGTTTCAATGTCTTCCAGAGTTTTCAGTCCGCCGCCAAAATCAATTTCCAGAGAAGTTTCTTTCGCAATAGTTTCCAAAACCTTTTGGTTAACAATATGTTTAGATTTTGCACCGTCAAGATCCACCAAATGAAGATATCGGATGCCAAAACTTTCAAATTCTTTGGCAACTTCAAGCGGATTTTCATTGTATATTTTTTTGGTATCGTAATCTCCTTTCGACAAACGGACGCATTTTCCGTCGATGATGTCTATAGCGGGAATAATTTTCATATTCAGTTTTATTGTTTTAAAAAGTTTTCCAGTAAACGGCTTCCTATATCTCCTGATTTTTCGGGGTGAAACTGCATCGCATAAAAATTATTCTTTTGCAGAGAAGCACTGAACGGCAGAATATAGTCACAGACCGATGTCGTATTTTCCGATAATTCGCAATAGAAACTGTGAACGAAATACACATCATTGTTTTCTTCAATGCCAGAAAATATTCCGGATTTAAAATCTGAAATCGTATTCCATCCCATGTGCGGAACAATATTCTTTGCAGGGAACTTTTTAACATCGATATCAAAGATTCCCATCCCGACTGTATTTCCTTCTTCATTGTTTTTACACATGAGCTGCATACCCAGACAAACGCCTAAAACCGGCTGTTTTAAAGTGGGAATTAACTGATCCAGACCTTTTTCCTTTAATAATTTCATGGTAGAAGACGCTTCACCCACTCCCGGGAAAATCACTTTGTCGGCTTTTCTTATCAGGTCAAAATCATCAGTTACCACAGATTCTACATGTAATCTGTTCAATGAATTCTGTACGGAATTGACATTTCCGCCATTGTATTTGATGATGGCAATCATTATAAACTTCCTTTGGTTGATGGTATATTAAAATTCGTATCCGTCTGTTTCACTGCCATTTTTACCGCTTTGGCAAATGCTTTAAACACAGATTCGATCTTGTGGTGTTCGTTATCTCCTTCCACTTTAATGTTGAGATTACACTTTGAAGAATCGGTGAACGATTTGAAGAAGTGGTAAAACATTTCAGTCGGAACATCGCCAATTTTCTCACGTTTGAAATCCGCTTCCCACATTAACCACGGTCTTCCTCCGAAATCGATGGCGACCTGCGCCAAACAATCATCCATCGGAAGCAGGAAACCGTAACGTTCAATTCCTTTTTTCTTTCCCAAAGCTTTTAAAACAGCTTCTCCAAGAACAATTCCCGTGTCTTCAATGGTGTGATGCTCATCAACCTGCAAATCTCCTTTCACGTTAATTTTCAAATCTAAATTTCCGTGTTTGGAAATCTGTTCGAGCATGTGATCAAAAAAGTGTAATCCGGTTGAAATTTCAGAGGCTCCGCTTCCATCAAGATTAACTTCAACTTCAATTTCTGTTTCATTGGTCTTTCTGGATACTTTTGCTTTTCTCGGAATATTCGTCAAAAACTGAACGATTTCGCTCCATCTTTCCGTTGTTAAATCAGCTTCATAATTCTGAACTTTACTAATCAATATGGATTTTGAGCCTAAGTTTTTCGCCAACTGAATATCTGTAAGCCGGTCTCCAATCACAAATGAATTTTTAAGATCGTAATCTCCGTAAATATATTTCCCCAACATTCCGGTTCCCGGTTTTCTTGTGGGCAAGTTTTCGCTTTCAAAACTTCTGTCGATCAGAATATCATTAAAAATAATTCCTTCATTCTCAAAAGCTTTTAACATTTTTTCCTGTGGTCTGATGAAATCTTCATACGGAAAACTTTCGGTTCCCAAACCGTCCTGATTGGTTACCATAACGAGTTCAAAATCAAGTTCTCTGGCAATTCTGGAAAGATTCTGGAAAACTCCGGGATAAAATTCCAGCTTTTCAAGAGAATCAACCTGAAAATCAATGGGCGGTTCTAAGATTAAAGTTCCGTCACGGTCTATAAATAATACTTTTTTCATTTTACTTTTCGTTTACTTTTCTAAACCTCACAGGTTTTAAAAATCTGTAAGGTTTCAGATTTAATTAAATACTTTTTAAGACGTTAATCAGCTTATTGTTTTCTTCTCTATTACCCACATTAATTCTAATACAATCCGGAATCTGAGGACTTCTTTTGCTCGTCAGAATATCATTTTCCAGCAATTTCTGGTACACCTTATCCACATTTTCAAACTGAATCAGGAAGAAATTGGCGTCGCTTGGAAATACTTTTTTGATGCAATTTATCGTCTCTAATTCATTTTTCAACCAGGAAATTTCATTTAAAGTATTATCTATATTAGATTTTATAAATTCTTTATTAGTAATAAGTTCCGATATTTTATTTAAACTTAAAGAATTAACATTGTATGGAGATTTTACTGTATTGATCAATTGAATAATTTCTTCTGAACCATATGCAATTCCCACTCTTGCTCCTGCCATTCCCCAAGCTTTGGAAAACGTCTGAAGAACGATAAGATTAGGAAATTTTCCCAACAGTTCAATACAGGATTTCTTTCCTGAAAAATCAATATACGCTTCATCCACCACAACAATTCCTTCAAAATTCTGAATGTAAAATTCAATGTCTTCAATAGAATTTCCGGTAGGATTATTGGGCGAACATAAAAAGAAAACTTTTGGTTTTTCTTCGTTTGAGATTTTTAAAAATTCTTCTTTATCAATTCCAAAATTTTCATTCAGATTCAGTTTAACCACTTTATTTTCATTTACCGAAGCATAAAATCCGTACATTGCAAAAGAAGGATTCATCATCAGAATAGCATCTTTCTTAGGTTCACAAAAAACTTTCACGATAAGATCGATCAGTTCATCACTTCCGTTTCCGACTGCAATCTGTTTAGCCGAAACATCCTTCAAAACTGCCAATTTTTGTTTCAATTCTTTTTGAGTAGAATCCGGATAACGGTTCAATTCTCCGAACGCGCTTTCATTCGCATCCAGAAAAACAGGATTTTCAAATGTATTGTTGTCCCTGAAACTTACATAAGACTGCAATTCCAGAATATTTTTTCGTACTAAATCTTTGATGTTAAATTCTTTCATTCTGTTCTTTTAATCTGATACTTACGGCATTTTTGTGTGCGAATAATCCTTCCGCTTCTGCCATTATTTCAATGGTTTTTCCTAAACTTTTCAATCCCTGTTCCGACAGATTCTGGAAAGTAATTTTCTTCACAAAACTGTCAAGAGAAACCCCGCTGTAATTTTTCGCAAAACCGTTCGTAGGAAGGGTGTGATTGGTTCCGCTCGCGTAATCTCCCGCACTCTCGCAAGAATAATTTCCTAAGAAAACAGAACCGGCATTCTGAATTTTCGGAATATAATTTTCAAAATCATTAACGGCTAAAATCAAGTGTTCCGGAGCGTACAAATTGCTGAATTCCAAAGCTTCATCTATTGAATTCAATAAAATAAAGTGGCTGTTTTTCAAAGATTCTGCCGCCATTTCACTTCTTGGAAGTGCTTCAAGCTGTTTTTGGGTTTTCAGAAGGGTTTCATTAAGAA